>JAMWZF010000150.1 GCA_024304875.1 Paracoccaceae bacterium | reverse complement strand
GCTGCTGGTACAGCTGGCCCTCGGGATGCTCGGCCTCTACGCCGCCGCCGTCCTGCTGGCGGGACTGCACCCCCTGGCCGCCGTTCCCCTGGCCGTGGGCCTGCCGTGGCTGACCGCCGAGGCGGTGATCGCCCGTGGCCGCCGCCGATACGTCACCGCCTTCATCGCCGGCCTGCCCGAGGCGCTGGACGTCTTCTCGCGCGGGCTGCGCGCAGGGCGGCCGGTGGCGGACAGCCTGTCCATCGTGGTGGACAACGCCGAGGGCGCCGTGGCCGCCGAATTCACCCGATGCCGGGACGAGATCGCCCTCGGCACCTCCCTGCCCGTCTCGCTCGACCGGCTGGCGGGGCGGATCGACACGCCCGAGGTCGCCTTCTTCGCCACCGCCACGGCGCTTCAGTCCGAAACCGGCGGCAACCTTATCGAGACGATGGAGGGCCTCGCCCGCCAGCTGCGCGAGCGGCGCAAGCTGCGGCGCAAGGCGCGCGCCCTGTCGTCCGAAGCCCGCGCCAGCGCGGTGATCCTCGCCTCTCTGCCCTTCGCCGTCATGATGCTTCTGCTTGCGCTGAATCCCGGCTACCTCGAGCCGCTCTGGGCCGATCCGCGCGGCCGGACGATGAGCCTGGCCGGGCTTTTGAGCATCGGTCTGGGCATCGGGATCATGGTTCGGATGGGGCGGATCGATGTCTGAGGACCTGATGTTCTGGAGCGCCTTCGCCGGCCTCGGCCTCTGCCTCACCGCGCTGATCGCCTGGGTCGAGAGCGAGCGCCGCGAGATGCGGCGCGCGGCGCGGCTGGGCCGCGCTCTCGGGGGCCGGCGGGCCCAAGCCGAGCGCGAACGGGCCGGCCTGGTCAAGGGCGGCCTGGGGTCGGTCCGGCAGGTGATCCTGCGGGTCGGCGAGCGCATGGCGGTGATCCTCGGCGGCGAGGCGCGCGAAACCGCGGCCGAACTTTCCTCCGCCGGCTACCGCAGCCGCGACGCGCTTCTAGTCTATGTCTTCCTCAAGACGCTCCTGCCCCTCTCGGCCTTCCTCGCCGGGGCGGCTCATCTGCTCGCCACCCGGACCCTCGGGATCGAGATGCTCTGGCCCATGGCCACGGTGATCGCGGGCGCGCTGGTCCTGTCCAAGGGCGTCGACATCGTGGTCGACCAGATGCGCCGGGGCCGCATGTCCCGCATCCGGCGCGGCTTTCCCGACATGCTGGAGCTTCTGGTCATCACCTCCGAGGCGGGCCTCGGCCCGCAGCCGGCGCTGCACCGGGTCGCCCGCGTGCTCCACGCCGCGCACCCCGACCTGGCCCGCGAGATCCTGACGATGGTCTCCGAGATGCAGATGACGAACGACCGGCGCGCCGCCTACGAGCGCCTGACGACCCGTGTGCCCCTGCCCGAGGTCGCCGTCTTCACCCAGACCCTCGACCAGTCCGACACCTACGGCACGCCCTTTTCCCGCGCGATGCGCACCCTGATCGAGGAATGCCGCGGCACCTGGCTGATGCAGATCGAGGAACGCGCCGCGCGGCTGCCCGTCATCATGACGATCCCGCTGATCTTCTGCATCATGCCGGCGGTCTTCGTCGTTCTGGTCGGCCCCGCCGCCCTGTCGATCCTCGACAACATCATCGGGGGGACCTGACCCATGCGCCGCGCCCTGCAGGCCTTTCGCCGGGACCAGTCCGGCGCCGTGGCGGTGGAGTTCGTCCTGATCGCGCCGATCCTCTTCGCCCTGCTCTTCGGGATCGTGGTGATGGGCTATTTCATGGGCCTCAGCCACTCGGTCAAGCAGCTGGCCGCGGGGGCCGCGCGGGCCTCCGTCGCCGGGCTGGACGCGGCCGAGCGGACCTCCCTCGCCAGCGCCTACATCGCCGCGGCAGGCGAGCGCTATCCGCTGCTGGTGCCCGCCTCCGTCAGCGCCGACATCGAGGTCGCGGGCGGCGCCGAGGCGGCGATCACGGTGAACGTGACCTACGCCATCGGCGGATCGATCCTCGAGATCGCCAACGGTCTCCTGAACCTTGGGCTGACCGACCTTCAAGAGAGGGCCTACCTTGCCTATTGACCGGTTCCGACGGGACGAAGAGGGCGCGGTGGCCGTGATCCTCGCGCTGGCCCTGACCGTGCTGATGGGGTTCGTGGCGCTGGGGGCGGACATGGCCTCCCTCTACCGCGCGCGGGCGGCCCTGCAGGCAACGAGCGACCTCACCGCGATGAGCGCGGTGGCCGACCCCGCCGCCGCGGCGGCCCGGACCGAGAGCGCGCTGGCCGGAAACGGGCTGGGCGCGGCCAACCTGCGCGAGGTGCAGACCGGGCGGTACCTGCGCAACCCGGCCCTGCCGCCCGAGGCCCGGTTCACCCCCCTGCCCGCCGGCACGCCGGGGATCAACGCGGTGAAGGTCGGACTGACCCGGCAGGCCCCGCTGCATTTCGCCGTGGTCCTGACGGACGACGACACCGTCGCCCTCAACGGCACCGCCACCGCCAGCCTGACCGGCGCGACGTCCTTCTCTCTGAACAGCCACGTCGCGGGGCTGAACGGCACCGCCCTGGGGCGGGCCCTCGGGACCGGCACGGGCTTCACCGCGCAGCAGGTCCTGACCCTGGCCGAGACCGGCCTCGATGCCGCCGCCCTCCTGACCGCGATCGCGCGGCAGGCCGGTCTGGACCCGCGCAATCCGGCCGAGATCCTGACCGCCGAAATCACCACCGGCCAGCTGCTCGCCGCGCTGCAGGACGTGCTGCCGCCCGAGGTCTCGGGCATCCTCGCCCCGCTGGCGGGATCGGACCGCACGATCCGGGTCGACGCGGTCATCGGTGGCATCGACCCCGCCCTCGGGCTGACGGCGATGGAGCTGATCTCGCAGGCCGGGGTCAGCGCGCTCGACGTGCTTCGGGCCATCGCGCTGGCCGAAGCGCCGGCCTCCGCCCTGTCGCTCGACACCGCGCTGTCGGTGCCCGGGCTGCTGGGCCTGGAGGCAGCCGTCCACGCGGGCGAACCCGCCGCCCATTCCGGCTGGATCACCATCGGAGAGGTCGGGGTGACCGAACACCGGGCCGCGCTGCGGCTGGCCGCCGACCTGACGCTCGATCCGGCCCTCCTGGGGTCGCTCGGCGTAGGGGTCACGGCCACCGAGCTCACTCTGCCGCTGTACGTCGAACTGGCCGGCGCGACGGCGACGCTGACCCGCCACGCGTGCCAGGGGGACAGTCCGGACGACGTCGTCGCCAGTTTCCGCACCGCGCAGGATCGGCTGCATCCGGCGAACGGCACCGCCGTGGCTGCGGTCTACCTCGGCACCCTGTCGGCCGAGATGATCGAGGCCGGGCCGGTGGACCCGGGCGCGCTCGACTATGCCGACATCCTGACCCTGACCCTCCGCATCGACCTTCCGATCCTGCCCGACATCGTGCTCGGCGGCCTCAAGGTACAGGCCCGGTCGCAGGTCAGCGTCGGGACCTCGCAGACGCAGGAGATTCACTACACCCGCGCAGATGTGGCCGCAGGCGACAGGGTGCGGGCCTTCGGCACCGGACAGGCCCTGTCCACGACCGCCTCGGGCCTGCTGTCACCGGACTCGACCGACATCCGGATCGACCCGGCCCAGAGCGGCCTGGTGTCCGGCACGCTGGCCGGGGTCGTGAACGGGGTGATGGCGATTCTCCCGGACCGGATCGCGGCCAGCCTGCTGTCCCCGGTGGACGGGGTGCTGGATGCGCTGCTGTCGGACCTCGGGGTAACGCCGGGGGCGGGGGAGCTGACCCTCGCCGGCCATCACTGCGAGCGGGTGCAGCTTGTGCGCTGACCCGCTCCTGAGGCCGGATCAGGCGGTCGCCCGGCGGGGCGCTGTTTCCTCGACCGCGGTGGTCCGGGCGGCGCGGCCGACCAGCGGCAGGATCTTGCGGGTCTGGGTGCGGGCCGGCTCTTCGGTCTCGCCGGCTCGGGCCTGCTGGACGACCTCGTCGGTCACGAAGGCGATCAGCTGGTAGCGGGAGGTCAGGCCGGACTTGCGGAAGATGCTGCCGAGCTGGGATTTCACGGTGGCGACGGAGGCGCCGCGCATCTCGGCGATCTCGGCATTGGAAAAGCCCTTCACGACGAAGATCGCCACGTCGGCCTCGGATTTCGACAGCCCCCATTCCGTCGCATGTTGGGAAATCACCGCTTCCTTGGCCGCCGTCTCGCCGCCGCCGGGCATGACCCGTTCCTTGCGGCGTTGGTCCATCTGCGCGGTCATCAGGCGGAAGCAGAGCCAGACCACGCCGGCGGTGAGGGCGGTGAAGAGAACCATGAGACCCCCGATCATCAGCGGAGTGACCTGCCCGGTCGGCAGGACGTACCAGGTGACCAGCTGCGTCTTGATCGCCCCGACGGCGATGACGAAAGCGGGGACAGAGAAGTTCTTCGCAAACATTGATGACCTCATGATCCGGCGACAGCTCCCTGACTGTCCGCAAAATGAGGCGGAATTTAGAAAGTTTGACGGGATCGACCGATCGGTCACCCGTGCTGGCGTGCCACGGTCACAGCTTCGACGAGATGACCCCGGTCGCGAATCCACCCTGGCGCAGCTCGCCGAACAGGCGCTGATACTCGATCTTCGGGCAGCGGTTCTGGATCACGTCGATGCCCCGCGCCTCGGCCTTCGCCGCCGCCTCGGGATGCTCGACACCGATCTGCATCCAGACCGTCTTGAGGGCCGGCCAGCGCTCCATCGCGGCGTCGACGATCTCGGGCACGGCTTCGGACCGGCGGAAGATGTCGACCATGTCGACCCCGTCATCCGGCACCTCGGCCAGGGAGCCGTAGACCGTCCTGCCGAGAAGCGCCTGACCGGCAAGGCCCGGGTTCACGGGAAAGATCTCGAACCCCTTCAGACCGAGATATCGCGCGACATAGTAGGAGGGGCGGACCGGATTGGCCGAGACGCCGACCACGGCGATCTTGCGGGTCCGCTTCAGAATGGCGCGCAGGTGGTCGTCGGAATAGGTCATGGCCCTCTCTAGCGTCTGCCGGGACAATAAAAAAGCGCCCGGGACGAACCCGAGCGCTAAGGTGTGGAACGAGGGACAGTGAAGGAAACGCGCGTGTTCCGTTGCGCGCTTCTGATCTCAATCTAGGAATGTGCGGCACTCTTTCCAGCCCGGTCGCTGATTCGTGAACGCAGCGTGCAGCGGAAACTGGCCGATTTCTGGGACTTAGCCCAATATCGCGGGCCAGTTCGCCTCTCCCTTGGCGATATTGCCGGGGATGTCCTGCAACCACAGCTCGCGCGCCCGCAGGGAGGCATTCAGGTAGAGCCTGCCCTCGTGGACCGTCCAGGCCTCTGGCACGGAAGGGGCGAGGTAGCCCTGGGAGGCCGCATAGGCGCAGTACCCGCCGAAAGCCGGCGCGTAGGAATAGGGGTCGGCCTCGAAGGCGGCCAGCGCCGCCGCGTCGGCGAAGAGCCAGGTCGCTCCCTTCCACATCAGGGCATGGCCGCCCTCTCCCGCCACGGGCTGGGCGGCAGTGAAGTAGCCCACGGGGTCCGCGCCCCGGATCGCGATGCCATCGACGGCGAAGATCCTCGGCTCCTCCGCGCGCAGGCGGGTCGGCAGCGCAAGGCCCAGCCCTGCTGCGGCGGGCGCGGCCAGGGCGGCGGTCAGCAGGTGTCGGCGGGTCAGCATCTGTCGGCTCCGGTCTCTGGTGCGGCGGTCCGTCATTAGGATGGGTGGGCGGAGAGCGCGACGGAACCCACGTGTCAGACGTCTCTCGCCCTTGTGACAAGCAAGACGCTGCCGTCGGCGCTCGCGGCGCGGCGAGGACAGGACCCGTCGGCGGTCAGTCGATGATGTCCTCGAGGACGTCCCAGACCTCGGAAAAGATGCGGCTGCCGAGGCCCTTGCGTTTCTTCCGCGTCCCGCCCTTGCGGCGCGGCATCTCCTTGCCCGCGTGGGCGCCCTTGCGGGGCGCGTGGTGGACCGCCTCGGTCCGGCTGGCCGGCATCTGTTTGAGGTCATGGAGCGGCGCCCCGCAGGATATGCAGGCCAGTTCGTGCCGCGACCGGTCGATGACCAGCGCGGCGCGGGTGCCGCAGTAGCAGCAGGTGGCAACCTTGGTGGAGGGCATCGTCTCTCCTTGTGTCCTGACGGTCCAGATAGGGACGCCGGGGCGGAATGTCAGCCGCGCGCCCGTGTCGCATAGAGCGCGACGGCCGCCGCGTTCGACACGTTCAGCGACCCGAAGCCCCCGGCCGCCCCGATCCGCACCAGCCGGTCGCAGGTCTCGCGCGTCTTGTCCCGCAGGCCCGGCCCCTCCGCGCCGAGGACAAGGGCGACGGGCCGGCCGGCGGTATCGAGGTCCGCGATGTCCATTTCGGCCTCCCCGGCGAGGCCGAGGGTCATGTAGCCCGCCTCCGCCAGTTCCTCCATCGCGCGGGCGAGGTTCTGGACCCTCAGATAGGGCTGGCGTTCCAGTGCGCCGCTGGCGGTCTTGGCCAGCGCGCCGGTCTCGGGCGCGGAATGGCGGGCGACGGCAATGACGGCGCGGGCGCCGAAGACCACGGCCGAGCGCAGGATGGCACCCACGTTGTGCGGATCGGTCACCCGGTCGAGCAGGACGACCCGGTCGGCCGGGTCGGCAAAGCCCGAGGGGAAGCAGACCTCGGCGAGGCTCCCCCAGTCCAGCGGCCGCACCTCGAGCGCCGCCCCCTGGTGGACCGAGCCGGGATCGAGCGGCACGGGAAACTTGCGGGGATCCACCACCTCGGGCGCGGGCCCGGCGGCGAGCGCGTCCTCGCCCAGCCGGTCCGCCGCGTTGCGCGTGACCACCAGCCGCAGCTTGACCCGCGCGGGGTTCAGCAGCGCGTCGCGCACCGCGTGCAGGCCGAAAAGCCAGAGGCTCTCGCGTCCCTTGCGTTCCTTTTCGACCACCCAGGCCGGCTTTTTCGCCACGTCTCGCCCCCTTTGCTGCCGATCCGTCTTGCGACGGGCGGGCCGGATGCGCAAGGCTTGGGTCTTCGTTCAGGGGTAGGGCCGATGTTCCATATCGCGATGATCAAGGTGCCGGTGACGGACCTCGGCCGCTCTGCCGCCTTCTACACCCGCCTGCTCGACCTCGACCCGGCGGTCATCGCGCCCGAGTTCGGCTGGGCCCATTTCGAGGCCGAGGCGCTGACGCTTGCGATCTACGTCCCCGGCGGCGGCGCGATGGAGCGCAGGCCCGGTGGCGCGGTCGACTTCCAGCTGGCGGTGGCCGACCTTCACCCGGTCGCCGAGCGGATGGCCGAAATGTCGCCGGGCGCGCGCGTCCACGACAACGACGACGGCTCCGTTTCGCTTGAACTGAGCGATCCCGACG
>JAMWZF010000015.1 GCA_024304875.1 Paracoccaceae bacterium | reverse complement strand
CGACGAGATGATGGCGGGGCTGGCGCACGAGGACCCGGACGTGGCTTTCGTGCTCGGCATGATCCCGCACCACCAGGGCGCCATCGACATGGCCCGCGTCCAGCTTGCCGCCGGCACTGACCCCGAGAACATGGCGCTCGCCCGGCACATCATCGCCGAGCAACAGCAGGAGATCGACGCGATGCGCGCCTGGCTCGAGGCACGCGGCATCGAGGTGCCAGACAGCTGATCCGCTCTCTCGGGTGCCGCATCTTCATGCGGCCCGAAGCCCGTCATTCGGCAAGCGGGTAGATGACGGCGCCATCTTCGCGGAGACGGGCCGCCTCGGACGGCCGGGCCGCATCTATGCGGCCTGGCGCCATCAGGTGCCGCACCTCGTGGCCATGAAGCAGCAGCCAATCGGTGATGATCCTGCGATGACATCGCCACCAGACCGCTTCCGAGCACATCATCGCCAAAGACTGGCCTTCGCCGAGTTCGACCAGCTCGGCGAAGGCATTTCGAAACTCCGAGCCAAGGGCATAGTCGGCGTAGTTTTGAAAGCTCCGCACCCTCCAGAAGGCGTTCAGGCCGTCATCGACCTCGGGCTGTTTCGGACGACGCCCGCCAAGGGCCAGCATGTGTCGATATCCGATCTGATGATCGGCCAGACTTTGCGGAAACGTGTCGTGGTTGAAGTCGGGATTGCGGCGGGATTTCGGGAATGACCGCACATCGATCAGGAGCCGGATCCCGGCCTCGCGCAGCATGTCGATGACCGTCTGCGGCGACCGGTTCGAATGTCCGATGGTCGCGAACCGGACGCTCACGACTCGAGCTTGGTCAGCGCATCCTCCTTGTGCGCCGCGATATGATCGGTCTTGTCGCTCTCGATCTCGTATTGGGGCTCTTCCTTCGACGCGCGGCGGCGATGGCCCTTGTAGTCGAAGTCCGCCTCGTGGACCTTCACGATGCGGCCGCTGACCCGGCCTGCCTCGCAATTCCAGCTTACATGGTCGCCGGCACAAAACTTCGCCATCCGTGCACCTCCATTGACCTACTCAACAGTTTTGCATCTCGAACCGTTCCAAATTCGGTCCGGTCTCCAAGTTTGACAGCCCGTTCCCAATGGCTAAGATCCTCTCATGGTCACGCACGAGAACCTTTTCCGGTTTCTGCTTCTGAACCGCCCGGCTCCCCGGGCGGTCTGCGCGTAAGCGCGTCTTCGACCACCCGGGGCATTCTCAAATCCTTGAATTGAGAACGTGGGCGTCACCGCCCCGGGAGACACATCATGACCAATACCAGACTCACTCATCTGTCTCCGGGCACTGATTTTCGGACGCTTCTTGAGCGCTCGGTTGTCGAGACCCGCTTTCTCCTAACGGTCGAGGACCGGGCGGGGATAGAGCGACTTCTACGACATGGGAGGACGAAGCATGCGGCGAATCCGCACCTCCTGAATGGACTTCTGCGTGTCAATCGGCAGGCAATCTTGACCCCTATCGGCATCCAAGAATGACCCCCCTGGATCGCTCGGGTAGAGCTTCAGTTGGCTCATCGCGCCCAGCACTTGTGATCTTTCCATGGTCGGGCCTCCTGAGGCTGTCGTAGCGTTTGCAATCGGCGACGGGCTCGCAGGTCAGTCGCAGCGCGGCCGGCGTATCGATGGTCAGCGGTGGCGGCGGCTCCCGATGCCGGGCCAGGATATTGATGACGACCGAGGCCGCGGGAACCCCTTCGTTCAGGGCTTGGGCACAGGCAGCGTCCACCGCAGCCAGTCCATCGATCGGGATCATGCTGAGGATTTGGACCATCTGCCGGTCACCGTTCGGCACCTTGCCAAGCTTGCGCTGCACGCGCCTGATCGCCGGCGGCAGGTCCCAGTCCTTGAAGGGGGCGCCATTCCGGAGAGCGCCGGGCTTGCGAGCCAGAACCGGAATGTAGTGCAACGGGTCGTAGATGGCCTTGTCGCGCCCGAAGGCTCGGGCGTGCCGCCCCACGATCTTGCCGTCCTGCCAGAACTCGACCCGCTCGGCATAGGCACGGATCTCGACGGGGCGGCCAACGGCCCGGCCGTCCACGGAGTAGCGGTTCTTGTCGAACCGGACGAGACAGGTCTTTGAGACCGAGGCTGGCACGGCATGGAAGCCGTCGAACGGACCGACGTAGGGGACAAGACTCGCGCGCTCGTCCTGGAACACCTCCCAGATCGTTCGATCCCGAAGCTCCTAGTACGGGTTGGCCTTGGCCCAGGCAACACAGCGATCCTCGAGCCAGGCGTTGAGTTCGGCGTAGCTCTTGAACTTCGGCCGAGGCACGAAGAACCGCCGTCGGACAACACCGACTTGGTTCTCGACCTGTCCCTTCTCCCAGCCCGAGGCGGGGGTGCAGGCGACGGGATCGACCAGGCAACCCGCGATGGCGTCGCGCTGGCTGCCGTAATTCCGATAATCGCAACGAATGTCCTGAACGCCCGGACTTCCTCCCGCACATCTCATGCGGGTTCTGAAGTGATGAGGTGGTGTCATGACCCTTGCTCTGCCCTATAAGTCGCGGTCCATGTGGACAGGTTCTTTCGCCGGGATGGCTTACATGTCCGCGGCGATGGTGCTGCTGCCATTGGGCGACACGTTGTCGAAGCCGCTGACGGAGACGCTGACCCCGATCGAGGTCGCGACCGTGCGCGTTCCTGCCCAGGCGGCCTTCCTCCTGCCGGCGGCGATGGTACTGCGGAAACGTCTCAGGGGCGCCATGTTCTCGCCAGTTGTCGCGCTGTCCGGTCTTCTGGTGATGATCACGCTCATCTGTCTGATCGGCGCCTTCGCGGTCATGCCGATCGCCACGGCGATCGCCATCTTCTTCGTGGAGCCATTGATCCTGACTGTGCTGGCAGGTCCGCTCCTGGGCGAGGCCGTGGGTCCACGACGCCTCGCGGCCGTCGGCATCGGTCTCGTGGGCGCGCTCATCGTCATCCGGCCGGGTGCCGAGTTCGAGATCTCCGCGTTCCTGCCACTCCTCGCGGCCGGTTCCTGTGCGCTCAACATGATCGTTCTGCGCCGCGCCGCACGCATCCGTATTCAGACCACATCTCACTGAAGGCAAGCGGCAGACTCTGTGCAATCAGCGGTTTCGATCTTGAGCTTCTGCGCAATATCCTGTTCCCGGCATTCAGCCAGAGACAGGACCAACGTCCTTTTCACAACCAGGATCGTTCACATCCTGCCGCCATATGAGGCATATGGCCCGACAGCTGCCTGCTTTGCGGGCGACCAGAAGGCATCCGACATGCAGGCATGGCATCATCTCTATCCGGCTCTGCCGGCCTTTCACGGCCGCGAGCAGCTGCGGGCCGGCATCGGCGCGCTGCTCGGGATCAGCCTGTGCGCCCTCCTGGTGAGCCTGGCGGCCAGCCTTGGACTGTCTTCCATCTATCTCATCGCGCCACTCGGAGCGACGGCGGTGTTGGTCTTCTGCGTCCCGAACTCGCCCCTTGCCCAGCCATGGTCGGCTGTCGTCGGCAATGCGACGTCGGCACTCGTCGCACTTCTGGTGCTCCAGGTCGTTCCCGGCCCCTGGTCGGCCGGCATCGCGGTCGGCACCGCAATCATCGTCATGATGTTCGTTCGGGCCCTGCACCCGCCGGGCGGCGCCGTGGCCTTGCTGACCGCCCTCGATCCGGCACCGGCTCTGGAAGTGGGACCGCTCTTCGCCCTGGTGCCGGTCGGGGTGACCACTGCCGTGCTGGTTCTTGCCGCCATCGCCTACAACAGGGCTACGGGGCGGGTATATCCGTTCCGCCAGCCCGAGACGGATGACATCGGAGATCCCGCGCTGCGGCTGGGATTATCGACCGAGCAACTGGGCCAGCTGCTCGACCGGTTCAACCAGGCGACCAACCTTGGTGTGGCGGACCTCGGCCGCTTGCTGGCGGCTGCCGAAGCCGAGGCGGCTCAGCACCGTTTCGAAGGCACGACCTGCGCCGACATAATGACCACCGGTCTCATCACGGTGAGGCCCGGCACTACACTCCCGGAGGCGGCGCGTCTGTTCCGCAGCCATGCCATCAAGAGCCTTCCCGTGGTCGACGGTGACATGAAGCTGCGCGGCTTGGTGCTCCAGTCGGATCTCCTCGAGGCGGTCGCGGCGCAGGACCGCCGAGTCGCCTGGCGGCAGCGGTCCCCGCGTCGCACCGTATCAGACGTGATGCGAAACGCCGACCGCGCGGTGTCGCACGACCTGCCCGTCGGCGCACTTCTCAACCGTCTGGCAGCCCAGGGCAGTGAAGTCGTTCCGGTTGCCAGGGAGGGACGACTCGTCGGAATCCTGACCCGCTCCGACATCGTGCGGCTGCTTCTTCATGGGGCGGAGGAGCGTCCGGCGGCGTAACAGCCGCTTGAAATGGCGGCATTCGGAACACATGCTACAGACAAGCGAGGACGACCTCGCCCGGCCAGACGGTCAGCACGCGGGACGGCCCGACCTGCAATCGGAGCCAACAAATGCGCAGCACCGCAGATCGTATTCGCCAGGCCGTGAGCTTCGAGCTCATCGGCATTCTTCTCGTCACGCCGCTATTCGCCTGGGCCTTCGATCACCCGATGGGCGAGATGGGCGTGCTGGTCGTGCTGGGCGCCACGGCCGCGACGGCCTGGAACTACCTCTTCAACCTCGGGTTCGATCACGCGCTCAACTGGCGCCGGGGCGATGTGCGCAAGACGGTGCCGCTCCGGGTCGTTCATGCCGTGCTCTTCGAGGTGACGCTGCTGGTGCTTCTGCTGCCGCTCTTCGCCTGGTGGCTCGATGTCTCGCTGATCGCCGCGCTGTTGATGGAGGTCTCCTTCGCGGCCTTCTACCTGGTTTACGCCTTCGTCTTCACATGGGGCTACGATACCCTGTACCCGCCGCACCGGGCCGGGCGGCTCTCCGCATGATGGACGAGGAGACCGGTGGCGGCTCCGTCCCCTGTTTCGCCCACCACCTCGTCGACGGGCACCCGGTCGATCCGGAGACCGTCCGCGACGTGGCACGGTTCAGACGCGCCGAGCGGGCGCGGCTCCTGGCGGCACGCGCCCTCCCCTCGGAGGAGCGCGGGAGGGCGACGGCGGCGCTCATCGAAGGCCTCGACCGGATCGTCACCCCCGAGGCGGGCCTGAACATCGCCGTCTACTGGCCGATCCGGGGCGAGCCTGATCTTCGCTCCTGGATGGAGAGCGTCCATGCGGCCGGGGCCCGTGTCCTGCTTCCGGTCGTGGTCGAAAAAGGGGCCCCGCTCGAATTCCACGCCTGGTCGCCGGGGTGCCGCATGGCCCGCGGCTTCTGGAACATCCTGGTGCCGGCAGATGGCGAGGTCCATGTGCCGGATGTGGTGGTCGCACCACTGGTGGGGGTCGACGAGGAACTCTACCGCCTCGGGAACGGCGGAGGATACTATGACCGCACGCTGGTGCGGCTGGCCCCGCGCCCGCGGATCATCGGCGTCGGGCTCTCCGGCTGCCTGCTGCCGAGCATCTACCCCATGCCCTGGGACGTGCCGATGAGCGAGGTGCTCCTGTCGGACGGGACGCATCTGAAGCGATAGCCACCGGTCGCACCCACCGGTCGTTCAGATCGCGTCGAATGCCGGTCTCGTCACAGCACCGACGCCGACGATCAGGCCACGAAGGTAACGGCTTGGTGGTCAGCAGCGAATTGCTTTGATCGACGATCGATCTCTAGGCTTCGACCAGCCCGAATGTCTCAGGAGGCTCGGCTGAAGAGTCCGCCCTTCCCCATGTGCTGATCGAAGACAGAGGCGATCAACCGTGTGAGCGGCTCGTAGCCCGGAACGATCCTGAAACCAGATCCGAATGGTTCGACAGCCCCGCCAAACCTTTGGAGGACCTGGCCGCAGCCCGCGTTAAGCACGACCGCAGACGCTCCGAATTCGGTTGAGAGCTCCTCGATATCCAGCCGAAAGCCGCACATCACTGTTTCGATGGCCCGGGCACGGAGCAGGTCTTCAGGAGTCATGTGGTAGCCTTTAGCTCCTGCAAGCCGGCCCGCCGCGATCCGGCCATGCCATGCGGCAGTGGCCGTGGCATTCTGGATATAGCCTTGAGGAAACCGGGAAATCGACGAGGCGCCGAGGCCGACAAGAACCGGGCAGGCATCCTCTGTATAACCCTGAAAATTCCGCCGCAGTCGGCCCGACGACGCGGCCCTGGAGAGCGCATCACCCGGGCGCGCGAAATGGTCGATGCCGATTTTGTGCAACCCGGCATCGGTAAAGCGCTCGGCGGCGAGGCAGGCCAGGTGATAGCGGTCCTCCTCTCCGGGCAGGTCGGCCTCCTTGATCAGCTTCTGGCGCCTCGAGGCCCAGGGCACATGCGCGTAGCCGAATATCGCGGCGCGGTCGGGGGCCAGCGCGATGACCTTCCGGGCCGTGTCGGACATGCGCGCTGCCGTCTGGTGTGGCAGCCCGTAGACGAGGTCGACGTTCAGAGAGACGATGCCGGCCGCCCGCAGGTCGTCCACGCACCTGCGGGTTGTTTCGAAGCTTTGAAGCCGACCGATCGCCGCCTGCACTTCTACGTCGAAGTCCTGGATTCCGATCGAGGCGCGCGTCATACCCTCCTGCGCCAGCGCCGCGATCTTGTCCGCGTCGACCATCGTGGGGTCTATCTCGACCGAGAAATCGAACTCCGTCGATGGTGGAATCGCCGCCTTCAGCGCCTGCGCCAATCGGTGAATCAGCGGCGGCGGCAGGATCGTCGGCGTCCCCCCGCCCCAATGCAACCGTCCCATCCTCGTGCCCTCGGGCAAGGCTGCGGCGGTGCGGGCGATCTCGGTTTCCAGCGCCTCGATGTAATGCTCGACTGGGGTGAGGGTCCGGGTCCCTTGGGTATGGCAGGCGCAGAACCAGCACAGCCGTTCGCAGAAGGGAATATGGACGTAGACCGAGATCGGCTTTGCCGGGTCGACGGAGTCGAGGCATTCGGCCTGGAAGTCGGCTCCCATGCTCGCCGAGAAGTTCGGCGCGGTGGGGTAGCTGGTGTAGCGGGGCACGCGGGCGTCGAAGAGGCCGAGCCGACGGAGGTTGTCGATCTGTGTCATGCCGCCTGATCGCACGGCCGGCACAGTGCGACTTTGTTGCAGATCAACCTCCGGGTCGGAACGGCAAAGGAGGGGCCCCGATAACCGCCTCGTGCAGCATCAGCGCCGCGAACCAGATGGCGAGCCCGACGAACGCGCGGAGCGAAAGCCCGTTCAGGTTTGCGGCCCGCCAGCTCCGGTCCGCAAACGGCGCTGGGGAGAGGGTTGCGCTCGAGGCGAAGAACGGCTCTGCGGCAGGCCCCAGCGCCCGCCGCGCCCGGGCGTCGAAGACCGGCATGAAGCCGAAAGCCATGGCCATGAACAGCCCGAAGAGGACGACATGGGCCAGGTCGCCGTTCGCCAGCAGGTGCGCCCCGGCCCAGAGCGCCAGAGCCCAGAGCAGCGGGTGCCTTGTGACGGCGGCAAGGCCCGGAGCCGCGGGGTCGAACCTTGCCCCGCGCCGGCCGCCGAGAGTGAAGGGCTGCGCGACCCCGATGCCGCAGGCCGTCAGCATGAAGGCCAGTGGCATGGCGATGTTGGGCACCCACCGCATCCAGGGCGCCTGCGGCCAGAGCTGCACGTAGGGTGCCTGCCCCGCGGCAGCGATGATCCAGGTCAGCACCACGAGCGAGATCACCCCGTAGATCGAGAAGTAGACGCGGCGCCCGACCCGGGCGATCGCCGCGTCCCGCAGGCCGGTGGCGGTCGGCAGATAGTGCGACAGCGCGAAGACTGCGAGCGCCGCGACGAAGGGCGCCCAGCTCATCCTTCTGCCTCCCGCATCAGGCGAGTGAAGTGGCGCGCGAAAGGCCGGGCCGCGGGCCAGCCCAGCACTAGCCCTGCAAGGACCGCCCGTGCCGGAGGGATCACGGACCAGCCCAGCCAACTGCCGATCAGCGAGGCGAAGAAGAGGTTCACCGCCACCGCCCCGGCGGCAAAGGGATAGATTCCCAGCACCAGCCGCCAGGACGGTTTCACCTGCGGGCGATGAGCCATTGGACCGCTCCGAGGGACAGGATCAGGCCGAGGCTCGCGAGGGCGAACCACATCTCGGTCGTTTCGGTCTGCGCGGCGGGGATCGGCCGCTCGAACCCGGCGGCGGCGACCGGCAGAGGCAGAAGGGCGAGGAACCAGCAAAAGCGTCTCATGTCAGGTCTCCATTGTCAGGGTCTGGTAGATCTCGGGCAAGGCCCTGGACAGGCGGCCGGGATCGGGCAGCAGGGTGAAGCCGCCTCGCCCGAAGATGCGGGCGAACCAGTCCTGCCCGTCGGCGTCGATCACGACGCCGTGGACGGACTGGCCGGCGGCGCGGGCCTCCTGCACGGCCATGCGGCTGTCCTCGATGCCGTGCACGCCTTCGTAGTGGTCGAGGTCGTTGGGCTTGCCGTCGGTCAGGACCAGCAGGAGGCGGCGGGTGGCCCCTTCCTCCGCCAGCCGGGCCGAGGCGTGGCGGATCGCGGCGCCGAGGCGCGTGTAGTGGCCGGGGGTGAGGCTGCCGATCCGGGCGGTGACGGTCGGTGCCATCGGCTCGGCGAAGGTCTTGGCGCGAGTCAGGAACACCCGGTCCCGCCTGAGCGAGGAGAACCCCCAGATGCCCAGCCGGTCCCCGGCACAATCGATACCGGCCGCGAGGGCGGCGATTGCCTCCCGGGCCGTGTCGATCACCGGGCGGTCACCGACCGTTGCCTCCGTCGAGCGCGAGCAGTCCATGAGCAGGGCGACCGAGAGGTCCCGCGCGGTCTGCCGGCTGGCCTGCCAGACGCGGTCGCTGCCGGTGCGACCGGCGGCAAGGTCGGCCTGCGCGTTCACTACGGCGTCGAGGTCCAGGTCGTCGCCGTCCATCTGTCGTGACAGGATCACCCGGCGAGGGTGCAGCGGCGCGAATTGCCGACGGACCCGGGCCACGAGCCGCGCATCGGGGACGTAGCCCGAAGTCTCACCGGCCTCGGCCTCGAGCACACGGACGTGACCTTCCATGTGGCTCGCCGTGCGGTGGTTCCACTCGGGATAGACGAACATGCCCGCCAGTCGCTCATGCTCGGCATCCTGTGGCGAGAGGTCGAGAGAGACCCGAAGCCGCGAGGCTGCCCGCCGGATGTGCTCGGACAGAGTCAGATGATCCTGATCCTCGGCCGCCTTCTGGGCGGTCTCGGCGTCGTCATCGTCGGTCATCCGGTTGATATTCAGGCTCTCGGCCCAGGACATGATCGATTCGAAGCGGTGCACGATGAAGCTGTCCCGCCGGCTGGCCTGGTCGCGATCCTCACGGACGGCGGACTTGCGCGTCGTCGTCGGCAGGGCCGGTGCGGCCCCTGGTTCCTCCGCGCCCTTGGGGGCAGCTCCGGCGGCGTCGTGGCGAAGCCGCAGCCAGATCGGCACCGGAGCATAGGTTCGATAGCCTCGGGGTGCGGGGCAGCTCGGCAGGACGCCCGGGCCCAGGCCGCCGCCGAGCTGGTCGAGGATCAGCGCCTCCACCGCGGCCTCTGCCATTGGCAGGCCCTGTCGGTTCCGCGTGGTCCGCAAGTGGCGGCACATGCCATCGTAGGCCGTCCGCAACCCCGGGCAGGCCCGGTATGCCGCATCCGAGGCCGCAGCGAGGGCGCAAAGTTCGGCGATATCGGCGCAGAGGGGATCGGAATGGCGCTCGGGCAGCTCGGCCAGCGCGGCGATGGCCGCCAGCCAGAGAAACGCCGCGCGATTCAGTTCCCGCGCCGGAAAGGCGTCCATCACCGGCGGCAAGCGCAGCCGCGATCCGCTGTAATCGGCCGTATTGACCATCTCCTGCGGGGTGCCGATGCGGCGCAAGCGCGACAGCCGGTGGTCGGACGCGGCGGACGGGGCCGGGACGATCTCGACTCCGGCATCGCCGCCGAGAGCGCGGAACAGGGTGGCGACGCTGCGGCGCATGTCGGCGAATTTCACCGCCGCCGCAGCGTGGCCGCCCATGGCGCCTTGCCGGCTGGCCCAGTCGTGCCAAAGGTTGCCGACGGTCTCTTCCGGGTCCATCAGGTCGAGGGGGTGGATCATGCCGTCACCCATAGACCGCTGCGGCGAGGTCGCGCAGTGCCTGCTGGGTGTCCGGCTCGTCCGAGAGTGGCTCGATGATCGCCGCCTCCAGCGCCCGGTCGACGCCCATGCCCCCCGCGATCAGCGAGGCGGCATAGACGAGCAGGCGGGTCGAGACCCCTTCTTCGAGGTCCATGCCCGACAGCGCCCTGATGTGCCGGGCGAGGCGGACAAGGCCACCGCTCCGCGCCTCGTCCAGTCCGCTCTCATGGACCACCACACCGGTCTCGATCGCGGCGTCGGGGAAGTCGAACCCGATGGAGACGAACCGCTGCCGGGTCGAGGGCTTCAGCTTCTTGAGCACGTTCTGGTAGCCAGGGTTGTAGCTGGCCACGACCATGAAGCTGTCTGGCGCCTGCAACTCCTCTCCGGTCCGGTCAATGACCAGCCGGCGCCTGTCGTCGGTGAGCGGGTGCAGAACGACGGTGACGTCCTTGCGGGCCTCCACCACCTCGTCGAGATAGCAGATGCCCCCCTCGCGGACCGCCCGGGTCAGTGGGCCGTCGGTCCAGACCGTCTCGCCGCCTTTCAGAAGGTAGCGTCCGATCAGGTCCGCCGCCGAGAGGTCGTCATGGCAGGCGACGGTGTGAAGCGACAGGCCGAGCCGGGCAGCCATGTGTTCCACGAAGCGGGTCTTTCCGCATCCGGTCGGCCCCTTCAGCAGAAGGGGCAACCGGTTGGCATGGGCCGCCTCGAAGACTGCGCATTCATCGGACTGCGGGCTGTAGAACGGGGCGGGTCTGAGCTGGGTGATACTGGTCATGTCTCACTCTCCAGGCAGGGGG
This sequence comes from Paracoccaceae bacterium, assembly GCA_024304875.1. Classification (GTDB taxonomy): domain Bacteria; phylum Pseudomonadota; class Alphaproteobacteria; order Rhodobacterales; family Rhodobacteraceae; genus JAMWZF01. The sequence continues at coordinate 9,337 of JAMWZF010000015.1, read as the reverse complement.
TTGGCCGGCCCCGGGGTGACGACCTCGCGCCGCCGCACCACGACCGTGGAGTAGATGAAGAGGGTCGCTCCCAGCACCACGGCGACGCCCGAGCCGAAGCGCATCAGGTAGAACAGCGCCAGGTCATCCTGCACCACCATGTAGTAGTCGCCGAGAACCCGCTGCATGTGGGTCTGGATCGTGCCGGCGAAGGTCAGGGTGAAGGTCATGAAGGCCATGCCCCCGGTCATCAGCCAGAACGACGCCATATTGAGCACCTGGTTGTAGGGATCGCGCCCGCGTAGCACCGGCATGGCGTAGGTGAACATCGCCAGGTTGAGGGCGACGTAGGCACCGTAGAAGGCCAAGTGTCCGTGGGCTGCGGTAACCTGCGTGCCGTGGGTGTAGTAGTTCACCCCGTGCAGCGTGTGCAGGAAGCCCCAGACCCCCGCGCCGAAGAAGGCTACGGTGGAGGCCCCCAGCGACCACAGGAGAGCCGCCTTGTTGGGGTGGTTCTTCCGCCCCTTCCAGACCATGACGAAAGCGAAGGACATCATGGCGAAGAACGGCACCACCTCGAAGGTCGAGAAGATCGAGCCGACCCACTGCCAGTAGCCCGGCGTGCCGATCCAGTAGTAGTGATGCCCGGTGCCCAGGATTCCCGAGAAGAGCGCCGTGGCGACGATGACGTAGAGCCATTTCTCGATCACCTCCCGATCGACCCCCGTCAGCTTGAGCATCAGGAAGCCCAGGATCGCGGCCATCACCAGTTCCCAAGTCGCCTCGACCCAGAGGTGCACCACGAACCACCAATACATCTTGTCCAGAGCCAGGTTGTCGGGGTTGATGAAAGCGAAGATCCACAGAAGGCAAAGCAGCCAGAGGCCGACCAGCATGATGTTGGTGATGGCCGTCTTGCGCCCCGCCAGCGCGGTCAGCGAGATATTCACGAGGAAAATCACCGCCGCGACCAGGATGCCGAACTTGACCCAGAGCGGCTGCTCGAGGAATTCGCGCCCACCATGGATGCCGACGAGGTAGGAACCAACCGCGCCGAGTGTCCCTACCAGCAGGATGATGAGCTGGAGCCAGGCCAACTTTTCGGAAAAGAGCTCCCTCTCGGCCTCTTCCGGGACCAGGTAGTAGGCCGCGCCGAAGAAGCCCAGCAGCAGCCACACGATGAGCGCGTTGGTGTGGATCATCCGGACGATGTTGAAGGGCAGAAGCTCCGACAACGTGTTGGGCGAGACGTAGATCCAGCCTGCGAGCAAGCCGCCCGAGACCTGGATCGCGAAGAGAGCGAGCGCGGCGTAGAAGTAATAGAGCGCGACGCGTTGTGATTTGAATTTCATCGGTTTTCCTTCCTCAGCCGGCGTCGTTCGGCGGCCAGTCCTGGGTGTGATTCTTGTCGGCCCAGCGAAGGAATTCCGCGAGTGCGCGGGTCTCCTCCTCGGTCAGTCCGAAATTCGGCATCTGGCGGCGGCCCTCGATCCCCGAGGGCTGGGACTGCATCCAGCCGTTCAGGATTTCGTAGGCCCCCTCGGGGTCGTCGATCACGCCCCAGCGTGTCATCACATTGCCGACCTCGGGCGCGAAGTAGGCACCCTCGCCGTGCAACGTGTGGCAGTTGATGCAGGAGTTCCGCTCCCAGACATGCTTGCCCATCACCACCTCATCGGTGAGGGGCATGTCCGCTGTCGACGTCTGCACGATGTAGCGGTGCGATTGCACCGTCATGGCCGCGAAGATGGCTATGAAGAAGAGCGAGCCCCCATAGAACACGTTTCGCGCCCGGGACTTGGTGAGGATCTCGGACATTCCCCGGCCTTTCTCGGTTAACTGCGATGGCCGGGTGGTAGCGCAGGCGAGGCCGCCGAAGGTTGCGCAGGCGCAAAGAACTTCGCCTTTCCCGGATGCAGGCTCGACCGCAGTTCAAGGAGCCCGCAAATGCGCCGTCCCGACTTCGACGACCCAGACCTTTCACTCGCGGTGATGTTCGACCACTGGCCCCAGGTAGCGCTGGCCTTCATCGACCGCCGCATGCTCTGCGTCGGCTGCCCGATCGCGCCGTTTCACACGGTGATCGACGCGGTCGAGGAATACGATCTTGAGGAAGAGCTGTTCCGCGAGGACTTGCGTCGGGCGGCGGGCGTGGTGCCGGTCCGGACCGGTTGATCTACCCGGCAGCGCCGCTCAGCAGGACGAGCTGGTGGGGCTCCGTCACAGTGATGTGCTTGCGGGTCGAGCGGACGATCCCCTGCTTCTCCCAGGCCGAGAGCAAACGGCTGACGGTGTGCAACGTCGTGCCCGTCATCTCGGAGATGTTGGCGCGAGTGATCGGAAAGGCGATCTCGATCCCCCCCTCCACCTTGCGCCCCGACTGGTTCACCATCCGCAATAGGGCCGAGGCGACACGCTGTTCAACTGCCTTGGTGGCCAGATCCGTGACCCGGGCCTGGAACTCGCCCAGCCTGCCGCCGAGCGTCTTGTAGCTTTCGGTGGCAAAGCCGTCGTATGCGGCGGAGAACCCCGACCAGAGCCGGACCGGCCAGGACAGGGCAAGGCACTCGGCGGCGCAAATCGCGCTGGCCGGGTAGCTGTCGCGGCCGATGGCCGGGGCGATGCCGAAGAGTTGCCCCGGAGGGATGTGCAGCGCGATGACCTGCTCGCCGGTCTCGGTCGTGCGCACGACGCGGATCGTGCCGTCGAGCAGCAGGTAGAACCGCTCGGCCGGCATCCCCTCGCGGAATACCGCCGTCCCCTCGTCGTAGCGGCGCGAGGTGGCCTGATCGAGGATCGCGCGGATCTGAGACCGCTCCAGGCGAGAGAAGGGCGGCAGGCCGGTCAGGAGGCTTTCGTCGAGACGGGCCAAGATCAGGCTCCAAGGTTGCGGAAGAGCAAAGAACGCGGCCCGTGGCTACCTCACAATCACGCCGGACGGAATAGCCGGCCAACCCATGGTTCGGCCCCGTTACCGGGCCGCGACCGTCGTTCCCTCTTCGGTCCGGCCCGGCTTCGTTTCATGGCAAGGAGAACTTCTATGTCTGACTCCCGTGCGCCCTACCCCGGTCTTGCCCTATTCAGCCACGGGTTCCGGCCATTTTTCCTTTCCGCGAGCCTCTTCGGGCTGGCCGTGGTGCCGGTCTGGCTGTTGGCATGGCGCGGCGACCTGACGCTTTCCGGTCCCTTCTCGCCTCTCGACTGGCACGTGCACGAGATGCTCTTCGGCTATGCCGCGGCGGTGATCGCCGGGTTCCTGTTCACCGCCGTGCCGAACTGGACCGGGCGGATGCCGACCCGCGGCTGGCCCCTGGTGGCGCTGACCGCACTCTGGATCCTGGGGCGGCTCTCTGTGTCCGGAGTTTTCGATGTCGGCCCGGTGACGGTCATGGCACTGGACTGCGCCTTCCTGCTTGTCATCGTGGCGATGATCGCGCGCGAGATCGTGGCAGGACGCAACTGGCGGAATCTGAAGGTGGTGGTGCCCGTGCTGGTCTTTCTCGCCGCCAATGTCACCTTCCACCTCGAGGCGATGGTGCATGGAGCAGCAAATTATGGGCTGCGGCTCGGAATCGGGGTCGTGATCTTCCTAATCACCCTGATCGGCGGGCGGATCATTCCCAGCTTCACCCGGAACTGGCTGGCCAAGCAGGACGCGGACCGGATGCCGGTGCCCTTCAGCCGGTTCGACGGGATCTGCATTGCGGCCGGGGCGCTGGGACTGATCGCCTGGACCATGGCGCCCACCTCGGGCGCAGCGGGGGCGCTTCTGGGCCTCGGGGGAGTGCTGCACCTCGCCCGTATGGCCCGGTGGAGGGCCGCCGCGACATGGCGTTCGCCTCTCCTGGCGATGTTGCATGTCGCCTATGCCTTCGTCCCCCTTGGCCTGGTCGCGACGGCGGGCGCCGCCGCCGGATGGCTGGCACCCGCCGCGGGGGTCCACCTCTGGGGGATCGGAGCGATCGGGGGCATGACCGTCGCCGTGATGATGCGCGCGACCCGCGGCCATACCGGGCGCAGCCTGGAAGCGGGCCCGGCGCTGGCCAGTGCCTTCTTGCTGATCGCGCTGGCCGCCCTGATCAGGGCCGCCCTGCCCACCCTGAACCTCGGCGGCATCGATGGCATCACCCTTGCGGCTGTGCTCTGGACCGCCGGCTTTGTGATGATTGCTGGTCGCATGGGTCTCTGGCTGGCCCTGCCATCGCCGGACCGCAAGCGGCCGAACCCGGCGCACTGACCGATGGGAGGCGGAGACGACAAGGCGCTCGAGGGTCAGCGCGGCTTTACTATCTAGCAAGCCGCTTCAACTCTCCCGCACGAGCCGGAAGCCAAGGTAGTCCGGCGGCACCCCGGCACCACAGCCGCCGGACTTCGCATCGCGGACGAACTCCAGAACCATTGCGCGGTGCTGACCGGCGACGACGCGCACGAAACACCGCTCCCGCGTGACCTCCATCGTGCCGTCATCCGCAATCTCACCTGCCGTCTGGCAGGTCGAGGTCCATTCCCAAACGTTACCGGCCAGGTCGTGAAGACCCCGGCTGTTCACTCCGTATGCTCCGGCAGGCTGCACCGGGTGGACCCAGCCATCCCGGTTTTCGATGTTGCGGGCGTAGCTGTCGGTAAGCCATTTGCCGGGGTCGTAGGTTTCCCAATCGCCGCCGAGAACGGCATCGTCGACGAAGCGCTCTGCCGCGGCGCGCTGCCATTCCTCGTCCGACGGCAGGCGCCATGTTGCGCCCGTCGCATCAGACAGCCAAGCCGCGTAGGCCTCGGCATCGAGAAAGCTGACCCCCACCATCGGCAGTTCGGCCCGGGACAGGTCGGTGTCGGTATCCGGGCACGCGCCAGCATTCAGACACTCTGCGTAGGCGCCTCTAGTGACGTGGTAGGCCATGATCTCGAGCGGCGCGTCGTAGGCGCGGCGGATCAACGGCGGCGACACGGGGCGTCCGTTCGACAGCCAATCCCCGGAAGGCCGCCAGTTATATACGCCCGCGGGCAGGGTCACGGTGGGCGGGGCCGTGGCGTCGGCCGGGGGCTGCGCGATCTGCCAGCCGCCCATCCCCACGCCGCCTAGGGCGGCGGTCAATAGCAGGGTAGACAGTATCTTCATGTCGTCCTCGGAAATGAATGGGGCGACCCGTCTCGGGGCCGCCCCAGGTTTAACCCGCATCGAGCAGCCCGGCTCAGAAGGAGCCGTAGGCTGTCGGGGCCATGACCTGTTCCATCAGGTCATTGTTCCAGTCGCCCTCGACCACGACGTGGGCCGTTGCGCCGAGGTTCACCGCCTCGATCAGGTTGTGGTTCACGTAGGCATAGACGCCGGGCTGCAGGAACTCGTAGAGCGCCGCCCCGGCCGAGCCACCGCGGATGAACCATGTCTCGAAGTCGCGGGCCGGCGGGTTGTTGAACTTGCCGGCTTCCCAAACCAGGTCGCCGTGTCCGCCGATCAGGTGCGGCCGGCTGTCCCGGTTCGCCTGGGCGTGGATGAAGAGCACCTTCTCGCCCACGGTCGCCTTGAGCGCCCGGTCCCCGGTCAGCGCCCCGACCGCGCCGTTGAAGACGACGTGGGTGGGGGTCAGCGTGTTCATCTTGTCCATCATGTCCGAATAGCCGGAAACCGCGTCGGGGTAGCGGATGTAGCGGCCGCTATCGTCCCGCGGGATGTAGAAATCGTTCTCGCCGATGTAGGCAACGCGGTCGTAGCGCACGGGGTTGCCTTGGTGATCCTTCAACCCGTCACGGGGCAGGATCATCACCGCGCCCGACATGCCCGAGACGACGTGCCAAGGGATCATCGCGCCGCCGGGGGCGCAGTGATAGACGAAGACGCCCGGCCGCGTGGCCTTGAAGCGCAGGATCGTCTGCTCGCCCGGCATCACCTTGGTCAGCGCGCCGCCGCCCAGAGCGCCGGTCGCGGCGTGGAAGTCGATATTGTGCTCGAGCATGTTCGTGTGCGGGTTGCGCAGGGTCAGCTCCAGATAGTCGCCCTCGTGGACCACCATCATCGGGCCGGGGACCGAGCCGTTGAAGGTCATCGCCTGAACCCAGGCGTCATCGGCGACCTGCATCTCCTTCTCGATGATATCCATGGTGAACTCGACGACCCGCGGCCCGCCGGTTGCAACTTGTTCGTGGGCATGAACGAAGGGCGGCGCGACAAGCTCGTGCCTGATGCGAGGCAGGTGCGAGACGTCCGCAGCAGCGGCCATCGACATGTCGGGTGCGCTTTCGGCCTTGGCGGCCTTGGCAAGTAGTGGGGCGGCAGCCATTCCGGCGACGCCCAGCAGTGCGGCTCTGCGACTGATCATTTCGGTTACTCCTTTGTCGGAACCATATCGGTTGACCAAAAGGTAACGGACCCGTGGCCCCGGAACGTTGCGCAAGCACAAGTTCCCGGCCGATTGCGAGTTTCTCCGGCAAACGAACCGGGACTTTGCGCCGGCGCAACGTGTGGCGGGGCGCCCTGCCCCAGATAGCGGTCATCGACATCAGTCAGACCTGAAAGGACAGACAATGAAACCTGCACGCCTCATCATCACCGCCGCGCTCGCTGCCGCCCTAGGCCATGCCGCGGTGGCAGAGGAACATGTCGTCGAAATGCTGAACCGCGGCGAGGCCGGGGCCATGGTCTTCGAACCCGCCTTCATCGAGGCCGCCGTCGGCGACACCGTTCGCTTCGTGCCGACCGACCGCAGTCATAACGCCGAGACCATCGAGGGTATGGTTCCTGCCGGGACAGAGATGGTCGTCGGAGCCCTGAACGAGGAGGTCGTCATCACGATCGACCAGGAAGGCGTCTACGGGATCCGCTGCAAGCCGCACTACGGCATGGGCATGGTCGCGGTGATTACCGCCGGCGAGCCGGTGAACCTCGAGGACGCCCGCGCCGTCCGGGCGCCGGGACGCGCCGCACAGATCCTGGGCGAACTCTTCGACCAGGCCGCCGCCCAGTAGCCTAATGATGCCCCGAGTGGCAGAACCGCGCACCGGACCATCGTTCGGTGCGCGCTATCCGTTTGAAGTTCCGCCCGGGCCCGACCGATCAGTCGCGGTGCAGCGCGATGCTTCCGATATAGCCGTAGATCGCGTTGGCGTCCGCGCTCCCGCCGGTCGCCGGCAAGCCATGCAGCATGGCCGTCTCTGGCGGCATCTCTGGCAGCGTATGGGCAATGCCCTTGTGGCAGTCGATGCAGGTCGCCTCTCCGGTGCCGAGCAGCCGTTCGTGGGCATCGACCGCGCGGGGACTCTGCTGGGAAAAGTCCATAGCCTCTTCGGAATGGCAGTTGCGACATTCCAGGCTGTCATTCGCCTCGAACCGCGCCCATTCACGTTGCGCCATCGCCAGGCGATGCTCCTCGAACTCCTCGCGGGTATCGATGGTGCCGAAGAGCCACCCATAGACCTCCTTGGACGCCGCGATCTTGCGGGCGATCTTGTTGGTCCACTCGTGCGGCACATGACAGTCCGAGCACTTGGCCCGCACGCCGGACGCGTTGGTGAAATGCACCGTCGCCTGGAGGTCGGCGTAGACGTTGTCACGCATCTCGTGACACCCGGTGCAGAACTCCTGCGTGTTGGTCATCTCGAGTGCGGTGTTGAACCCGCCCCAGAACAGGATCCCGCAGAGAAAGCCGCCCAGTGTCAGGAACCCAAGGGAAAAGTGGACGCTGGGTCGGCGCATGGCGGCCCAGATCTTCTTGATCAAACTCCACATCGCGTCACTCCTCCGGCATCGTCAGAAGGGTATCGATATCGATGAACGTATTGGCGACTGTCGGCTCCACATCGTGCTGGGCGACGTGGCACTGCGTGCAGAAATACCGCCGGGGCGAAACCGCGGCGAGTACCTGGCCCGATCGGTCGATGTAGTGTGTGACCGAGACCATTGGCGCCTGGCTCCGGCCCGTCGCGGCCCGCGCATGGCAGCTGAGGCACTTGTTGTAGTTGGCCGAGACCTCGTAACCCTCGATGTCATGCGGGATCAGGGGCGGCTGCTCGGGATAGTTGCGCGGCTCCTGCACCAGGATGTCCTGGAAGGGCCGCATGGGCGGCGGCATCTCGTCCTCGGTCGGGGCCGTGGGCCGGAGGGTCGAGATATCGGCGTCCTGTGCGATGGCGAAGCCGGCCAGGGCGGCAAATGCGAGGCTCAGCGCAAGATAGATGCTAGCAAGTTTCATTACGCGGCCTCCACGCGGCAGGCGCATTTCTTGAAGTCGGTCTGTTTCGAGATCGGGTCCGTCGCGTCCAGCGTCAGCTTGTTGATCAACTGGTTGGCGTCGAACCAAGGGACGAAAATCAGCCCGCGCGGCACCCGGTTGCGCCCCCGGGTCTCGACCCGGGACAGCATGTCGCCTCGACGGGAGGTCAGCCTGATCGCGCTGCCGCGCCTGAGGCCGAGGTCGGCCGCATCCTCGGGATGCATGTAGACGACGGCATCGGGAAACGCGCGGTGCAACTCAGGCACCCGGTCGGTCATCGAGCCCGAATGCCAATGCTCGAGGACCCGGCCGGTGACAAGCCAGAACGGAAATTCCTCGTCGGGGCTTTCTGCTGGCGGCTCGTAGGGTAGCGCGAAGATGTTCGCCCGGCCGTCCGGCTTCCCATAGAACTCGACCCCGGCACCGGGGGTGACGTAGGGGTCATAGCCCTCGCGGTAGCGCCACTTGGTTTCCTTCCCGTTGACCACGGGCCAGCGCAGTCCGCGCACCTGGTGGTAGGTGTCGAAGTCGGCCAGGTCATGGCCGTGATCGCGGCCGAAGCGGGCGTACTCCTCGAACAGGCCCTTCTGCACGTAGAAGCCGAAATGCGAACTCTCGACATTCGGATGCGCCTCCGTCTCGCTGATGTCATAGGCATCGACGTTGCCGTTGGCGTAGAGGACCTCGAACAGTGTCCTGCCCCGATATTCCGGAGCGGTCGCGAGAAGCTCTTCGGGCCAGACCTCGTCGGTGGTGAACCGCTTCGAGAACTCCATGAGCTGCCAGAGGTCGGACTTTGCCTCGCCCGGGGCCGGGACGAGCTGGTGCCAGAACTGGGTGCGCCGCTCGGCGTTGCCGTAGGCGCCTTCCTTTTCAACCCACATGGCGGTGGGCAGGACGAGATCGGCGGCCTCGGCAGTGACGGTCGGATAGGCATCCGACACCACGATGAAATTGTCGGGGTTGCGATAGCCGGGATAGGTCTCTTCCAGCAGGTTCGGGGCCGCCTGCAGGTTGTTGTTCACCTGGATCCAGTAGGCGTTGATCTTGCCGTCCTTGAGGTGCCGGCTCTGAAGCACAGCGTGGGCGCCGACCCAGTCCGGAACGGTGCCGGCGGGTAGCTTCCAGATCTCTTCGGCGGTCGCCCGGTGCTC
>JAMWZF010000149.1 GCA_024304875.1 Paracoccaceae bacterium | reverse complement strand
CGGCCACCGCGACCGCCGACAGGATGACGACCATGTTGCCGCCTGACTTCTTTTGATCCGCCATTTGGAACGGCCCCCTCAACCAAGATTGCATGCGTGCAGTTAGCCCGGATCGACGCTGCGGCAAGCCGAGCGGTACCCGGCGGCTTGACGGCGCGGCGGGAACCGCGCAGGACGGGGCGAGCCGAGGGCTGCGACCGAGGACTTGACCATGACTGCCGATGACCGCCTGATCGTGGCCCTCGACGTGCCAAATGCGCTTCAGGGCCTGGCCCTGGCCGAGGAGATCGGCGCCGCAGTGTCCTTCTACAAGATCGGCCTCGGGATGCTCACCGGCGGCGGTCTGGCGCTTGCCAACGAGCTCAAGTCGGAACACGGCAAGCGCATCTTCCTCGACATGAAGCTGTTCGATATCGGCGCCACGGTCGAGGCGGCTGTGCGCGGGCTCGCCCAGTTCGATCTCGATTTCCTGACCGTCCACGGCGATCCCCATGTCGTCCGTGCGGCCAAGGAAGGCGCGGGGGACAGCGCCATGAAGATCCTCGCGGTGACCGTGCTGACCTCACTCGACCGCGCCGACCTCGACGCCGGAATGATCGAGGCCGGCGACCTGCCGCAGATCGTGACCGAGCGGGCGGCCCGGGCCCTGTCTGCCGGTGCCGACGGAGTGATCTGCTCGCCGCAGGAAGCCGGGCTGATCCGCGCCCTGCCGGAGGCGGAGGGCCGCTTGATCGTCACGCCCGGCGTCCGCCCGGTGGGCGCGCAGATGGGTGACCAGAAGAGGGTGATGACGCCTGCCCAGGCGATCGCCGCCGGGGCGGACCATGTCGTCGTGGGGCGGCCGGTCTGGACCGCCGGGTCACCGCGCGAGGCCGCGGAAGCGATCCTGCGGGAACTGGCTTCGCCGCAAGCCGTGTCCCCGAACCTGTGACGCCCGTCAGGCGCGGCGGCTCAACCCCCTGAAAACGCTCGATTTAGGCCGGGATCTGCCGATTCGGCCCCTCGATTCGGCCAAAAACTGCCGATTTTCACATATTTTGGAACCGAAATTGTTCTGCCCTCGTTTCTTCCGCAGAAATTGCTGGGAATATGCAACGGTCCGTCTAGGTCTTGTGTCAGAAAGCCAGCACAACGCTAAATCGGCGATGCAGGAGAGCAGGAAATGACAAATATTCATCTTGGTGACATTCGGTACAACGCGCGCACCGGTGCCTTCGAGGCCCGGGTGGATGTGCATACGGGCGGGAAGGTCTACGGCTATCCCTGCGCCGTGAAAGGCCCGATGACGATGCGCCCCAGCGCCGTCTCCTCCGGCCTGATCGCCGAGGCGGAGCGGCGCGCCGGTGGCGCGGGCGGCCTGCGCTCGGTGCTCTAAGGAATTCGACTGCCTGTCAGGTCCAAATCCCCCCTGTCCCGGGATGACTGCCTCATCGACCTGACTTTGACTGGCCCGGTGACCCTCGCGGTACACCGGGCCTTTTTTTTGGACGACGACTGGCTGGCCGCTCAGTCGTTGATGTCCCGGTCCCAGACCTTGACCTGCCCGTGCCGCACCCCCAGCGCCGCGCGCAGGGCGATGAAGGCGGCGAGCGAGATCAGGGCGAAGACCACCAGCAGCGCCGGAAGGCCGAGGCCAGTGAGCCAGCCGAGGGCGAGGCAGAGGCCGATCGCCACCGCCCCGACGGCGAAGCCGAGGAAGATGTAGGCCGGCGCCAGCACCTCGAGGATGCCCAGCACCAGCCCGGCGCAGATCCAGACCCACCACGCGTGGATCATGCGGACCGCCCCCCCGTCAGCATCTTGAAGGCGTCGCCGAAGGCCTCGAGCGCGTTGGCCGGCACCACGACGGTATTCGACCCGGGGCCGGACCCCAGCTTGTTCAGCGCCTCGACCTGCTTCAGCGCGACCTGGTACTGCGCCGCGGGCAACCCGTTGGCGGCGATGGCGTCGGCGATGGTCGAGGTGGCGAAGGCTTCGGCCTCGGCGAGGATCCGGCGGGCCTTGGCCTCCTGCTCGGCGGCGTAGAGATCGGCGTCGGCCTGCAGTTCCACCGCCCGCTTCTGACCCTCGGCGCGGGTGACCTGCGCCCGGCGCTCCCGCTCGGCGTTCAGCTGCTGAAGCATCGCGTCACGGGTCGCCTGGTCGAGGTTCACGTCCAGGATCTCGGCCCGGGTCACCTCGATCCCCCAGTCGTCGACCTGCGCGCCCAGTTGCTCCTTGACGGCGTGAATCAGCTGCGAGCGGTTCGACTGCACCTGGTCCAGCTCCATCCGCCCGATCTCGCTCCGGACGATCCCGGCCACGGTGGTGGCGATGGCGCCGTCCACGTCGCGGATCCGGTAGACCGTCTTCTCCGGCTCGATGATCCGGTAGAAGACCGAGGTATCGACCTGCACCAGCACGTTGTCCGAGGTGATCGCGTCCTGCGTCATCGTCGGCAGCTGGCGCTCGAGGATCGAGATCTTGTGCGCCACACGGTCGAGAAAGGGGATGATGAAGTTGATCCCCGGCCCGAGCACCGACTTCAGCCGGCCGAAGCGTTCGACCACATGCTTCTCGGACTGCGGGACGATCCGGACGCCCGCGAAGATGCAGAAGATGATGAAGAGGGCGAGGAGAATGAGAAACAGGTTCTCGCCCACAAGGTTCAGAATGACCTGCTCGATATCCATGTGCCCCCGCCCGCCTGTCCGACCGCTTTTGCGCGGCAGAGTACCGCCAGAGGGACGCAAAATGAAGTGAAATCGAATGGGCCGGCCACAATCCTTTGGGGTGGGTCAGAGGGTGCCGCCGGTCTCCTCCTGCCAGCGGTCCATCCGGGGGCCGAAAACCGGCACCACGTCGGGCCGGTCCCGGAAGTCGTCCCAGTCCATCAGCCGCCATTCGGTCCCCTCGTCGCCGAAGACGATGTCCTCGGCCGCCTCCTCGGGCAGGGCGAGGACGAAGAACCAGAGCTTCACGTCCGGCTGGTCGAGGGCCGGAAAGACCCGCTTCCAGCGGATCGCCTCCTCGCCCACCTTGAGGCCGAACTCCTCCTCGAGTTCGCGGAACAGCGTCTCTTCCGGTGTCTCCCGCCCCTCGCGCCCACCGCCGGGAAAGTCCCAGAGGCCGGGATAGGCCAGGTCCGGCTTCACGTCCCGGCGGTAGACCAGCAACTGCTCGCCCACGAAAACCGCGGCCTTGGCGCCGTTGAAGTCAGACAAAAGCCGCCGCCTCGACGCAGAGCACCGTCGGCAGATGGCGCGCGATCTCGTCCCAGCTCTCGCCGCCGTCCCGGCTGCCGAAGACGCTGCCCGAGTTGGTGCCGAACCAGACGCCCCCCGGCGCCGTCGCCATCGCCTGGCGCAGGACGGTGAAATAGCAGTTTTTCTGCGGCAAACCCGCCTCCATGCGCACCCAGGTCCCACCGCCGTCGGATGACTTCCAGACCGCCGCGGACCCGCCGAGCGGGATGCGGTCCTGTTCCTCGAGCGGAACACACCAGATGGTTTGCGGATCATCCGGGTCCACCCCGATCGGAAATCCGAAGGTCGAGGGCAGGCCGGCCGAGATGTCGTCCCAGCTGCGTCCCCCGTCCGAGGACTTCCAGACGCCGTGGTGGTTCTGCTGATACAGAAGGTCTCCCGTCCCGCCGGTTGAGCGGACGAAGTTGTGGACGCAATAGCCGATCTCGCCGGTGGGGTGGTCGTGACCCTCGTGGTCGCCGTGATCCTCTGCCGCCTCCGCGTTCGAGGTGCGCACGCGCTTCTCGAAGCTCTCGCCGCCGTCCTCGGTGGCGTAGATCCCCGCGGCGGAAACCCCGAACCAGAGCTTGCCCGCATCGGCCGGGTCGCTGACCAGCGTATGCAGGACGAGACCCGCGCCGCCGGGTTGCCACTCCTCGCGGCCGGGGTAGTTGGTGACCGCGTCTACGTCCTCGAAGGTCATGCCGCCGTCCGTACTCTTGAGCAGCAGGGCCCCCTTGGTCCCGGCATGGAGCGCCCCGTGGGCGTAGTTCAGCGACCAGACCGCGCCGCATTTGCCGGCGAAGGGCGGGGGTGTGTCGAAGTCGATCTGCGGAAACCAGGCCTTCGCCTCGGGCTCCCCCTCGATCCACTGGTCGATCTGGCCGGTGCTGAGGCGCGTCAGCTGCCAGCTTTGTCCGCGGTCGGTGGAGCGGAACACGCCGCCGCCGAAGAAGTCGCCCCCGCCGCCGGCCCAGATCGTTCCGGTCGCAGGGTCCGAGGCGACATGGTTGATCCCCCAGCCGCTGCAATGCGGGCCGGTCACGTCGCCGCTGTCCGCATCGACGATGAACAGTCCCTTGGTGGTGCCGACGAGTAGCGATTGGGCCATGGCGCCCTCCCTGATGATCTGCGCGGAGGCTAGACCCGCGGCCGATTCGGAGAAAGACGGATCGCAGCGGCGTCCGGGGCCGGCAGCTCACCCTTACCCGGCCTTTTCGGGCCGACCTTATCCGCGGGTAAGATTCAGTAAACAAAAGGTTAATTCGCGCTGCCCCCGGCCCGGGTCCCTGCTATGCTGCGCCCCATGCCCGCCCTCTGCCGCGATTGCCTGTCCCGCTTCGACACCGCCCCCGCCGGGCGGTGCCCGGCCTGCCGGTCGCCCCGGGTGGTGACGCACCCCGAGCTCTGGGACCTCTCCATCGCGCACATGGATTGCGACGCCTTCTATGCCTCGGTCGAGAAGCGCGACAATCCCGAGCTGGAGGGCAAGCCCGTCATCATCGGCGGCGGGCGGCGGGGTGTCGTCTCGACCGCCTGCTACATCGCCCGGATCAAGGGCGTCCGCTCGGCCATGCCGATGTTCCAGGCGCTCAAGCTCTGCCCCGAGGCGATCGTCGTGCGCGGCCGGATGGACCGCTATGTCGAGGTGTCGAAACAGGTCCGCGCCCTGATGGACGAGCTGACCCCGGTGGTCGAGCCGCTGTCGCTGGACGAGGCCTTCATGGATCTGACCGGCACCGCCCGCCTGCACGGGCACCCGCCCGCGGTGATGCTGGCCCGGCTGGCCCGGCGGATGAAGGACGAGATCGGGATCACCGGCTCCATCGGCCTCAGCCACAACAAGTTCCTCGCCAAGGTCGCGAGCGACCTCGACAAGCCCCGCGGCTTTTCCATCATCGGCGCGGCCGAGACGACCGACTTCCTGCGCCCCCGGCCTGTCCGCCTGATCTGGGGGATCGGTCCCGCGGCGCAGGAGAGCCTGGAAAAGGCCGGGATCCGCACCTTTTCCGACCTCGAACGCTGGGACAGGCGCGACCTCGCCGCCCGGTTCGGGTCGATGGGCGAGCGGCTCTGGCACCTGGCGCGGGGCGAGGACCACCGCCGCGTCTCGGCCCGCTCGCCGGTCAAGTCGATCTCGAACGAGACCACCTTCTTCGAGGACACCGGCGACGGGGACATCCTCGACGGGCACATCTGGCGGCTGTCGGAAAAGGTCTCTGCCCGCGCCAAGGCCAAGGAGTATGCCGGCCGCGTCGTGACGCTGAAACTCAAGACGGCGAGGTTCAAGACCCTGACCCGCCGCCTGTCCCTGCCCCAGCCGACGCAGCTGGCCGACACGCTCTACCGGACCGCCCGCGGCCTCTACGACCCCGAGGCGGGGAGCGGGCCGTTCCGGCTGATCGGCGTCGGCCTCTCCGACCTCGTGCCGGCGCATCTGGCCGACCGGGAAGGTGACCTCCTGGACCCGGGCGCCGGGCGGCGCGAAGGGGCGGAGCGCGCGGCGGACGCACTGCGCCAGAGGTTCGGCGCGGATGCCATCGTGAAGGGCCGGGCCCTCAAGTAGATCCCCGGCCTGACCCCGCGGCGCTCCGCTCCTCCTTCATTCTGGCCGATAAACGCAGATCCGACACGCGCCAGACGGCGCCGCGCCGGTCGAGGAGAACCGCCACCTGCCAGGCTCGGCGCCCAGCCCCCTTTCCCCCCCGGGCCGAACCTGCCACTGGTGCGCCGGACGACAGCCACGAGGATCCTGCGATGCCCGGTGCCGCCTATGTCACCCTGGTGACGAACGACGATTATGCCACCGGGGCCGCCGCCCTGATCCGGTCGCTGCGTCTGACCGGGACAGAAGCCGACATCGTCGTGATGCACACCGTCGCGGTGGCGGGCGACAGGCTGGAGCAGCTCGAGCGGCTCGGCGGGACCTTGCAGCAGGTGGACCTTCTGCCCACCTCGGACGCCTTCAACCGGGCCCATGCCCGCGACGTGCTCCACAAGGTCGCGCCCTTCGACAAGGGGGACAAGCCGCCGCTGCACACCCCTCTCGACAACTTCACCAAGCTGCGGTTGTGGGAGCTGGCCCGGTACGATGCCGTCGCCTTCATCGACGCCGACGCCATCGCCCTGCAGAACTGCGACCGGCTGTTCCGCTACCCGGAGTTCTGCGCCGCGCCCAACGTCTACGAGACGATGGGCGACTTTCACCGGATGAACTCGGGCATCTTCACCGCCCGGCCCGACCTCGCCACCTTCGAGACGATGCTGACCCGGCTCGACACGCCGGGGGCCTTCTGGCGGCGGACGGACCAGACCTTCCTGCAGCGGTTCTTCCCCGACTGGCACGGGCTGCCGGTCTACTACAACATGCTGCAGTACGTCTGGTTCAACCTGCCCCGGCTCTGGCACTGGCCGTCGATCCGGATCGTGCACTACCAGTACGAGAAACCCTGGGCCGACCCGCATCCCAAGTCCGAGATTCTGCGCCCCGTCATCGACCTGTGGCACCGGATCGCCGAAGGGGGCGAGATGCCGGACCTCTCCACCCTGCCCCGGCCCGGCGCCGAGGATGAGAACGACGGGCCGGACGAGGCATGAGACTGGCAATCACCGGCGGCACCGGCCTGGTCGGCCGGTTCCTGGTGGAAGAGGCGCTGGCGGCGGGTGACGAGGTGCTGCTGCTCGGCCGCCGGCGGCCGGCGGACGACGCCTTCTCCGCCCCCGTCGGCTTCGCCTCCTGGGATCTTGCCGGTCCCGCGCCCGATCTGGCGGGGATCGACGGGCTGATCCACGCCGCCC
Organism: Paracoccaceae bacterium; assembly: GCA_024304875.1. GTDB lineage: Bacteria > Pseudomonadota > Alphaproteobacteria > Rhodobacterales > Rhodobacteraceae > JAMWZF01. Next base: position 397 of record JAMWZF010000149.1, on the reverse strand, counting down.
TGTCCCACGAACCCGGCCGCTACCGCGGCGGCGAAGGGGACGACCCGAAGGGTTTTGCCGCGGCGAACCTCGAGGGGAGCCTCGGTCTGTTCGACGCCGCGGCGCAGGTGCCCCGCCTCGTCTTCCTGTCGTCCCGCGCGGTCTACGGGCCGCGCCCGGCGGGGACCCTCCTGACCGAGGACATGCCCCCCGGACCCGACACTCTTTACGGCGCGGTCAAGCGCGACGCCGAGGCGGCCCTCGCCGGCCGGCCGGGGGCCGTGAGCCTTCGGGCCACGGGAGTCTACGGGCCCGCGGGCCCGGGCCGGCGACACAAATGGGCAGACCTCTTCGAAGACTTCGCCGCCGGCCGCCCCGTCGCGCCCCGCATCGGCAGCGAAGTGCATGGGGAGGACCT
>JAMWZF010000148.1 GCA_024304875.1 Paracoccaceae bacterium | reverse complement strand
GTGGGCGCGGAAACAGGCGCAGCGCGGCGGCTGTGATGATCCCCAGGGTCCCTTCGGAGCCGATCAGCAGGTCGCGCAGGTCGTATCCGGCGTTGTCCTTCCGCAACCGCGTCAGCCCGTGCCAGATCGTCCCGTCGGCCAGCACCGCCTCGACCCCAAGGCACTGGGCCCGGGCCATGCCGTAGCGCAGGACGTTCGTGCCGCCCGCGTTGGTCGCCAGCAGCCCCCCGATCCGCGCCGACCCGGACGAGGCGAGCGAGAGGGGGAACAGCCGGCCGACCTCCGCCGAGGCGGCGTGGATGTCGTCGAGGATCGCGCCGCCCTCGGCGATCATGACGTTCTCGGAGGGCAGCACCTCGCGGATCGCCGCCATCCGGCGAAGCGACACGACCACCGGCGCGGGGCCGTCCTGCAACAGCTGCCCGCCGACAAGGCCGGTGCCGCCCGAGTAGGGCACGAGGCCGACGCCCGCCTCGGCGCAAAGGCGCACGATGCGGGCGACTTCTTCGGTCGTGCGCGGCGCGACGACGAGACCCTGCCCCCGCCAGCGCCCGCGCGGCTCCTCCAGGTAGGAGGCGGTTTCGGTCTCGATCGCGCCCGGACAGGCGGCGTCGATCCGGGCGGCCAGGGCATCGTTTGCGGCGTTCAACATGGGGACAGGTCAGACCACCGGGCGCGCGCCGGCGCAAGTCACTCGTCGGTCAGGACGCGGGGTTCGAGCACCACGACGGTCGGCCGGTCCGGCAGGCTGCGCAGCGAGACCTCGAGCACGTTCACCCCGGTGCGGTCGATGGCGAAGTCCGCCTCCATCTGCTCCACGAAGCGATCCAGCGTGCCCCGCCCGAACCAGTGCATCGGGATCACGACCGAGGAGCGCAGGCGCTCCATCATCTCCACCACCGTGGCCTGGTCGACGGTCATGCCGCCGTCCACCGCCACCATGACCACGTCGAGCCTGCCGAGAGCGGCGAACTGCGCATTGTCCGGCATGTGGTGCAGGTGGCCCATATGGCCGATGCACAGGCCCGCCGCCTCGAAGACGAAGATCGAATTGCCATTGCGCCGCACGCCGTTCGCCGCGCCGTAGATGCTGCCGTCGCGGGTGTCGGTGTGGACGTTGCGGATCAGCATGTCCCCGAGGTCGAGGTGATGGTCCTGCGGCACCTCGCCCTCGGCCCAGCCGCGCAGGACATGCGGGATCGCCGGGTCGGGCGCGCTGGTCCAGTGGGTCGAATGGGCATTGTTCATCGTCACCGCGTCGGGCAGGAAATCGACGTTGCCATACCAGCCGTTGAAGTCGGTCATGGCCGAGGTCTCGCCCGCCTGGATCAGGAATATCGAATGGTCGACGTAGGTGATCCGCACGGTCTCGGCATCGAGCGGTTCGCGGAAGGAGGCAGGGATGACCTCCAGCCCGGGGGCTTCCACGAGGCTGATGCAATGGGACGGGCGGCGGTCCTGGGCCGCGGCGGCGGCGGGCAGCAGGAAGAGGATCAAGGCGAGGCGGAGCATGATCCCAGCCTGCGCGGCGCCCGCGATTCGAGCCAGCCCGTCCGGGTCTCCGATCCCCTGAACTCCCCGCCGGAGGCATCACATCTCCGCGAGAGCCTGCCTCGCGGGCACGTCGAGAGAGCGGTGGCCCCGGATCCTACCCTGCGTCCGTCCTGCCCCGCCGGTCGTAGCGCAGGTTGGCGTAGAGGACGTGGTTCCGCCAGCGGCCGTTGATCTGCAGGTAGGCCTGCGCCACGCCCTCGTACTTGTAGCCGCAGCTTTCCAGCAGGCTGCGCGACGGGGTGTTCTCGGGCAGGCAGCCGGCTTCGATCCGGCTGAGGTCGAGGGTGGTGAAGGCGTAGTGCACCACCGCCTCGATCGCCTCGCGCATGTAGCCCTGCCGGGCGTAGGGCTGGCCGATCCAGTAGCCGGTGGTGCCGGCCTGGGCGGGGCCGCGCTTGATGTGGTCCAGCGTGATCGCGCCCAGAAGCTGGTTGTCCGTCCGGCGGATCAGGAACAGGGGTACGGCGGTGCCTTGGGCGATGGCCCGCTGGGCCCAGTAGACGCGGTTGGTAAAGGCCTTGCGCGAGAGGTGATCCTCCGCCCAGGTCGGCTCCCAGGGGGTCAGGAACTCCCGGCTTTCGCGGCGCAGGTTTGCCCAGGGCGCGTGGTCGGCGTGCTGCGGCGGACGAAGCGTCATCCGCTCGGTCTCGATCCGCAGCTTGCGCCGGGGCCGGAGCATCAGGCGGCGCGCCTTGCGGACATCTCCGCCAGGGTCGGGGCCTGTTCGATCGGGCCGTAGAGGGCCAGGGCGGTGCGGGCCTCGGACGCCATGTGGCCGGCGAACTGGCGCAGTTCGGGCAGGGTCACCGCCTCGATCCGCTGCACCGCATCCTCGATGGTGGGGACATGGCCCCAGATCGCCACCATGCGGGCGAGCCTCTCGGCTCGGTTCGACGGCCCCTCGAGGCCCATCAGCATGCCCGCCTTCATCTGCGCGCGGGCCCGGTCCAGCTCGGCCTCGGTCAGGTCGTCGGCGGCGCGGAACAGCTCGGTCATCGTGACCTCGGCCAGTTCGGCGATCTGGGAGGCGGCGGTGCCGGCGTAGATCGTGGTCGAGCCGCCGTCGGCATAGGCCCCGGCCTGGGCGAAGACGGTGTAACAGAGGCCCCGTTCCTCGCGCAGTTCCTGGAACAGGCGCGAGGACATGCCGCCGCCGAGGGCCGTGGCATGAAGCTGCGCCGTCCAGATCGCGGGGTCGCGGTAGTCCGGCCCGTCGAAGGCGAGCGCGAAATGCACCTGCTCGAGCGCGCGGGCTTCCCGCCGCTCGCCGCCGATGAACCGCGCCGGCTCCACCACCAGCCGCGGGCCCGACGGCGGCATGGATCCGAAATATCCCTCCGCCAGCTTGCAGATCGCCTCGTGGTCCACGGCCCCCGCTGCGGCGAGGATCATCTCGCCCGGTCCGTAATGTTCGCTGACGAAGTCCGACAGGTCCGACTTGCCGAAGCCCTGCACCCTCTCCGCCTCGCCCAGGATCGACCGGCCGATGGGCTGATCGGGATAGGAGACCTCCTGCAGCCAGTCGAAGACGATGTCGTCCGGCGTATCCAGGGTCTGGCCGATCTCCTGCAGGATCACCCCGCGCTCCACCTCGATCTCGCGGTCGTCGAAGACGGGGTTCAGCAGGATGTCGGCGATGATGTCGAGGCCGAGGGGAATGTCGTCCTTCAGCACCCGGGCGTAATAGGCCGTCATCTCGCGCGAGGTGTAGGCGTTGATGTAGCCGCCGACGTCCTCGATCTCCTCGGCGATCTGCAGGGCCGTGCGCCGGCCCGTGCCCTTGAACGCCATGTGCTCCAGGAAATGCGCGATGCCGTTCTGCTCGGCCCGCTCGTGCCGCCCGCCGGCCAGCACCCAGATGCCGAGGGATGCGGACTGCAGGCCCGGCATGTCCTCGGTCACGATGCGAAAGCCGTTGGGAAGTGTCGTCTGTCTGACCGTCAAGCGCGATTGTCCCTGATGAATGTCTCCAGCGCGTCCAGGTCGTCCGGGAGCCGGGTCACGCGTTCCGGCAGGTCATAGAGCCTCGCCATCCGGGTTGGAAGGGGGGGCCGGATCCCGCTGGCCTGTTCCACCGCGTCGGGGAACTTGGCCGGGTGGGCGGTGGCAAGGGTGACCATGGGCGTGGCGCCGAGGTGCTGGCGGGCGACATGGACGCCGACGGCGCTGTGCGGGCAGAGGAGTTCGCCGCTCGCTTTCAGTTCGCTGGCGATGGCGGCGCGGGTCTCGTCCTCCGACGCGCGGCCCGACAGGTAGGTGTCCCGCAGCGCGTCGATGGCGCCCTGGGAAATGGTGAACCCGCCCGAGGCCTTCAGCTCGTCCATCTGCCCGGCCACCACGGTCCCGTCCCGGCCATAGGCGTCGAACAGCGCGCGTTCGAAGTTGGAGGACACCTGGATGTCCATCGAGGGGCTGATCGAGGGCTCGACCGTGCCCTTGGTGTAGGCGCCGCTGGTCAGGGTGCGGTGCAGGATGTCGTTCTGGTTCGTGGCGACGATCAGATCGCCGATGGGCAGGCCCATCCGCTTGGCGATGTAGCCGGCGAAGATGTCGCCGAAGTTGCCCGTGGGCACGGTGAAGCTGACCTCGCGGTGCGGCGCGCCGAGGGCCACGGCGGAGGTGAAGTAATAGACCACCTGCGCCAGCACCCGCGCCCAGTTGATCGAATTGACCCCGGCAAGGCCCACCTCGTCGCGGAAGTCGAAGTGGTTGAACATGTCCTTCAGCTTGCCCTGGCAGGCGTCGAAATCGCCGTCGAGGGCGATGGCGTGGACGTTGCCCTCGGTCGGCGTGGTCATCTGCCGGCGCTGCACCTCGCTGACGCGGCCATGGGGAAAGAGGATGAAGACATCGACGTTCTCCAGCCCCTTGAACGCCTCGATCGCCGCCGACCCGGTGTCGCCGGACGTCGCCCCGACGATGGTCACCCGGTCCCCGGACCGGCTCAGCGCGGCCTGGAACATCTGGCCGATCAGCTGCATGGCGAAGTCCTTGAAGGCCAGGGTCGGCCCGTGGAACAGCTCGAGCAGGAAGTGGTTGGGCGCCAGCTGCTTCAGCGGCGCGCGGGCGGCATGGCCGAAGTTGGCATAGGCCTTTTCGATCAGGTCGCCGAACTCGGCATCGGTGAAGGTCCCGCCGATGAAGGGGCGCATGACGCGGAAGGCGGCCTCCTCGTAGGACAGGCTGGCCAGCGCGGCGATTTCCGCGCGGGACATCTGCGGCACCTCGGCGGGCACGTAGAGGCCCCCGTCCCGGGCCAGCCCGGTCATCATCGCGGCCTCGAAGTCCAGCGCCGGGGCGGCGCCGCGGGTCGAGATGTACTGCATGGGGTCAGTCCTTGGGTGTTGGGTCGGCGGATGCGGGCGACAGGGTGCGGCGGATGAAATACCCCGTCATGCCGGCCCAGACCAGCGCCAGCATGAACCAGGTGATCGCGTATTCGAGGTGATCGTTCGGGATGCCGGTGGTGGTGACGGGCAGAAGGGTCGTGCGGGGGTCGGGCGCCGTGGTCTCGGTCTCGACGACCATGACCGGATCGGTGCCGAGGGTGCGGGCCATGACCTCCACGTCCCGGGCAAACCAGATGTTGTTCGCCACGTCCCCGCCGGGGGTGGAGCCCGTGGTCTCGTCCGGCCAGATCAGGGTGCCCGTGACATCGGTCTGCTGGGTCTCGGGCGGCAGGGCCTTGTCCTCGACCGGCAGGAGGCCCCGGTCGAGAAGGATGGTCCGGCCCTCCATCGTCTCGAAGGCGGCGATGACGCGGTAGCCGGTGCCGGCGGCGGTGCCCGAGGTCAGGACGTGCAGCTCTTCCCCCGTCGGCCGGCCCGAGACGAGGACGGGCCGGTACTCGTCCACTTCTTCCGTCAGGTCGGAGGTGGCAGGCAGGGGGACGGGCGTGTCGGCCTTGCGGGCGTCGATCCCGGCGAGGATCGCCTCTTTCCATTCCAGCCGCTGCAGCTGCCAGACGCCGAGCCATACCAGGATGGCAACGCCGCCGAGGCCGATCACGATGGGAAAGACGAGACGCCGCATGGGGAGCCTTCCGGAGGGTAGAAAAAGGTAAGGCGGGGCTGGCCCCGCCTTACGGTCTTGTCGATGCGGGAGGGGTCAGCCGCCCCAGATGTAGACCGCCGCGAAGAGGAACAGCCAGACCACGTCGACGAAGTGCCAGTACCAGGCCGCCATCTCGAAGCCGACGTGCTTCTCGGGCGTGAAGTGGCCCTGGTAGACCCGCGCGAGGCAGACGGCGAGGAAGATGGTGCCGATGATGACATGGAAGCCGTGGAAGCCGGTCGCCATGAAGAAGTTGGCGCCATAGATGTTCCCGGCGAGGCCGAAGGCGGCGTGGCTGTACTCGTAGGCCTGGAAGGCCGTGAACAGGATGCCGAGGCCGATGGCGAGCCAGAGGCCCTGCTTGATGTCCTGCCGGACGTTGCCGTGGACCAGCGCGTGGTGCGCCCAGGTCGCGGCCATCCCCGAGCAGATCAGGATCAGCGTGTTGATCAGCGGCAGGTGCCAGGGGTCGAAGGTCTCGATCCCCGCGGGCGGCCAGACGCCGTCGACCGCCGGGCTTTCGGGGCCCATCGGGTAGAGCGCGTGTTTGAAGAACGACCAGAACCAGGCAAAGAAGAACATCACCTCGGACATGATGAACAGGATGAAGCCGTAGCGAAGGCCGATCCGCACGACGGGCGTGTGGTCGCCGACCTGGTTCTCCTGGATCGTCTCGGACCACCAGGCGAACATGGTGTAGAGCACGGCGAGGAAGCCGATCAGGAAGAGGTACGGCCCGCTGCCGTGCATCCACAGGACGGCCCCGAACAGCATGACGAAGGCCGCCGCCCCGCCCACGAAGGGCCAGATGGAGGGGTTCAGGATATGGTAGTCGTGGTTTTTTTCATGGGCCATGCGGTTGTCCCTCGGGGTTTCTTGGTCTTGTCAGTCGGCCGCAAGGGCGGCCTGTTCGTCGGCCTGGAGGGCCGCTTGCTCGTCGGCCCGGAGGGCCGCTTGCTCGTCGTTCGAAGGCAGGTCGATCTCGTAGAACGTGTAGCCCAGCGTGATCGTATGCACGTATTTCGCATCGCGGTCATCCACGATGTCGGGGTGCACCATGAAGGACACCGGCATCCGCACGGTCTCGCCCGGTTGGAGCACCTGCTCGGTGAAGCAGAAGCACTCGATCTTGTCGAAGAAACCGCCGGCCTCGTAGGGCGTGACGTTGTAGGCCGCCTGCCCCGCCACCGGCCGGTCGGTCGGGTTGTGGGCCTCGTAGAAGGCCAGGGCGCTTTCGCCGATCCGGACTTCCATCTCCCGCTGGACAGGCTTGAAGGTCCAGGGCATCCCCCGGTCCCGGCTGGCGTCGAAGCGCACGGTGATCGTCCGGTCGAGGATCTCGATCTGCTCGGCCGAGGCCGTGCCGGTCGCACCGCCAAAGCCGGTGACCCGGCAGAACCAGTCGTAGAAGGGCACCGAGGCCCAGGCCAGGCCGCCCATCAGCAGCACGACCGAAACGGTCTGCACCAGCGTCCGGTTCGGGCCCTCGGGGATGAAACGGAAGGGGTTCAGCCTCATTGCGTCGCCTCCGCCGGCTCTGCCTGGGGCTCCAGCTGCGGGCGCGCGACGTGGTCGAACCGCTCGAACTGGGCGATGTTCTCGAGGCTGCGGACCTTGACCACCGTCAGGCCGAAGATGATCGCCACGAAGCCGACCAGCACGAGCCCGAGCCCGGTATTCCGGCTGCGGCGCCGGTCGTGCAGGGGATGTTCGACCTTCAGAGCCACGGCAGCGCCTCCGCCAGCGGGGTCGCCTCGATCAGCAGCGCGCCGAAGTGCAGGAACAGATACCACAGCGACAGCTTGAAGAGCTTCTTCTCGGCCAGGTAGCTGTCCGCCTCGGCGTCGGCGTCGGTCCGGCGCCAGACCTTCAGGGCGCCCAGAAGGAA
>JAMWZF010000147.1 GCA_024304875.1 Paracoccaceae bacterium | reverse complement strand
GGCGGATCGCGGCGACCGTCTCCCAGCTTTGGGTCCCGGCAGAGTGCCAGGGGCGGAGGGGGACGGTGGTGCCGTCGGTCAGCACGAGCGTCGGGCAATGGCGGCCGCTGTCGGTGTCCCGGCGGCCGACGGTGCTGACGGCGGCGGTCTGGATGCCGTCCAGCGGCCAGTCCCGTGTCAGGGTCCCGCGGCGGTCTTCGGTCACCTGCGTGATCCTGCCCGTCGTCCGGTCGAGGGTGAGGGTCGCAATGCTGTGGCTGAGGCGGGCGTAGCCGGCGAGCCCGGCGAGGGCCGCGGCGAGGAGCGCCACCGGGACCCAGGCCCCGTTCCAGGCGGCCAGGACGGCGCCGCCGCAAAGCAGCAGGCCGACGAGGACCAGCGCCAGCCGCCTGTCGGCCCGGGTATCGACGAGGACCAGCCTGTCGGGGGTTCTCCCGGCAATCCGCATGGAGAGGAGCCTACGGCCGGGGGGTGCCCTGTCAACGATGCCGAACGGGGTGGGCCGGCTCCTCCGCCGTCCCGCCCCGCCGCGTCCTCCGGGGCCGGCAGCCCGCCGGGTTCCCCCCCGGAGACGTCAGAGGGCGCGGCTGTGCCGGCCCTCGGGCATGGCGTAGGCGTCGAGCGCATGGGCCGCGAGACGGGCGAGCAGCCGGGCGCTGTCGGTCAGGCGCAGGACCCCGCCCTCGTCGCGGAACTGGCCCGCGAAGCGCTCCAGCACCGGCGCGGCCCGGCGGCGCAGGTCGTCCTCGGCCTCGCCGAGCCGGGCCGCGAGCCGGGGGAGATCCAGCGCGAACCGGCACATCAGCTCTTCGATCATCGCGGCGCGGATGGTGTCCTCGCGGCTCATCTCGTGGCCGCGGGCGGTCGCCAGCGCGCCCTCCTGCACCGCCGCGGCATAGCGCGAGGAGGTCGGATGGTTCTGCGCGAAGCCCTGCGGGAAGCGCGAGATCGCCGAGGCGCCGAGGCCGATCAGCACGTCCGAGGTATCGTCGGTATAGCCCTGGAAGTTGCGCCGCAGCGCCCCGGTCCGGTCGGCGTCGGCCAGGCTGTCGCCCTCGCGGGCATAGTGGTCGATCCCGAGCTCGCGGTAGCCGTCCCAGAGGAACAGGCGGCGGGCGGTCTCGAAGAGGGTCAGCCGGGCTTCGGCATCGGGCAGCGCGTCCGCCGGGATCATCACCTGCCGCTTGGCCATCCAGGGGACATGGGCATAGCCGTAGAGGGCGACGCGGTCGGGGGTCAGGGTCAGCAGCTTCTGCACGCTGTCGGCCATCCGGGCGCGGGTCTGGTGCGGCAGGCCGTAGAGCATGTCCATGTTGAGCGAGGCGACGCCGGCGTCCCGGATCATCGCCACCACGTCCCGGGTCTGCTCGAACGGCTGGGTCCGGCCGATCGCCTCCTGCACCGTGGGGTCGAAGTCCTGCACGCCGATCGAGGCGCGCGTCATCCCGGCCTTCGCCAGCGCGGCGAGGCGGGGGGCGTCGACCTCGGTGGGGTCGATCTCGACCGAGTAGCGGATGTCGGGGGCCCAGGGGCGGAAGTCGCGCAGCGCGGCGCCCAGCCGGGCGATCATCTGCGGCGGCAGCAGGGTGGGGGTGCCGCCGCCGAGGTGGATCTGGCTGACCTGCACGTCCTGCGGCAGGTGCCGTCCGACGATCTGCAATTCCGCCAGGAGCGTTTCGAGGTAGGGCGCCAGCGGCCGGTCGGTCGAAGTGCCCTGGGTCCGGCAGGCGCAGAACCAGCAGAGCCGCCGGCAGTAGGGGATGTGCAGGTAGAGCGAGATCCGGCTTCCCGGTGCAACGGCTTCCATCCAGCCGGCAGATGTGTCAGGCCCGACAGCGACACCGAAGTGGTTTGCCGGCGGATAGGACGTGTAGCGCGGCACCCGTGCATCGAAGAGGCCGAGCCGGCGCAGTCGGTCATGTGCGCTCATTGCGAATTCCTGTATACTTGACGATATCTTTCGGGAGGGCCCAGATGAGGACGAAAGCCGTGACGACCCAGGCGATGGCCGACCTGCAATGCGCCGAATGCCCGATTCGGCATCGGGCGGTCTGTGCCAAATGCGATTCCGACGAGCTGCAGACCCTGGAAGAGATCAAGTACTACCGGAACTACGAGGCCGGGCAGACGATCTGCTGGGCCGGGGACGACATGTCCTTCGTCGCCTCGGTGGTGAAGGGCGCGGCGACCCTGTCGCAGACGCTGGAGGACGGGCGCACGCAGATGGTGGGCCTGCTTCTGCCCTCGGATTTCATCGGACGGCCGGGCCGGGCCGCCTCGCCCTACGACGTGACCGCGGTCAGCGACGTGACCCTCTGCTGTTTCCGGCGCAAGCCCTTCGAGCAGATGATGGTCACCACGCCGCACATCGGCGAGCGCCTTCTGGACATGACCCTGGACGAGCTGGACGCGGCGCGGGAATGGATGCTGATCCTCGGCCGCAAGACCGCGCGCGAGAAGATCGCGAGCCTGCTGACCATCGTGTCCCGCCGCGAGACGGCGATCGGCATGATGGCGACGCCGGGGCCGGTGATGGTGGATCTGCCCCTGACCCGCGAGGCGATGGCGGACTACCTCGGCCTGACGCTCGAGACGGTGAGCCGCCAGATCTCGGCCCTCAAGCGCGAGGGAATCATCGCGCTGGAAGGCACCCGCCGGATCCGTGTGCCCGACATGCGCCGCCTGATGATGGAGACGGGCGACGACGTGGACGGCGGGCTGATCGCCTGATCGCCCGTCCGCCCTGTCCATCCGGTTTCCGCCCGTCCGCCCCATCAATGCGCCATGAACAGCGGCACCCCGGCCGCCTGGAGCATGTCTCGGGTCGGCCCGCCCAGCATCGCCTCGCGCAGGCGCGAATGGCCGTAGGCGCCCATGACGATCAGGTCGCTGCCCTTGTCGCGGGCGAAGCGGGACAGGCAGTCCGACACCCGCGGCATCGTCCGCGCGAGGATCGAGACCTCGGCATGGACCCCGTGACGGGACAGCATCATCGCGAGGTTGCCGCCGGGATCGGAACGTTCGGGGGAGTGGGAGGGCGGCTCGATCATCACGACGTCGACGTGGGAGGCGGTGCGGAGCAGCGGCAGGGCCTGGCGCGCCGCGGTCAGCGCCTCGCGGCTTTCGTCCCAGGCCAGCAGGACCCGGCGCGGCGCCTCTGACAGCTCCGCCTCGGGCGTGACCACGAGGACCGGCGTGCCGGTCCCGAACAGCACCGCCTCGAGAACCGACACCTGCAGCGGTCCGGCGTCCTTCGCATAGGGCTGCGCGCAGAGGACCAGATCGGCGTAGCGGGTCAGCCGCGCCAGTCCCGGGTCGAGGCCGAGCTGGGGCACCACAACCGCTTCGACCGATACCCGCGGCGTGCCGGCGAGTTTCGTGGTGGCCCAGTCGCACAGCTCCCGCGCGCGGGCCCGTGCCTCGGCCAGGCCCGATTCGAGGATCGCGACCGCGGCGCCGGCGGGCAGCGGTTCGTAGCGGGCGGGGTCCACGCCGACGCAATAGACGTCGAGGTGGGCGTCCTCGCGCAGGGCCAGCGCCTGCGCGGCGGCCAGGGGCGCCGCGCCCCCGGCCTGGTCGGTGACGATGACGGCAAGGCTCTTGTAGTCCATCTGCACTCTCCTCTCCCGAAGCGGCGGCGCGCCCATGCGCGTCCCGCCCGGTCCGTCCCGACCGATACGCCCCGGCCGCGCCGGAGACGTTGACATGGATCAAAGCGGCCCCTCCGCCGCCGTGGGACAGAGCCGCCACACATGGGCGCCTGCCCGGATCCCCCTCGGGGTCCAGAGCGGGCCGGAAAGAGGGAACACGTAACAATGTGGGATTGGATCAAGATCGCGATCCTCGGGCTGATCGCCCTGTTCGCCGCGCTGGCCGCGAACTGGGCGCGGGACCTGGCCTACCAGGTCCATGCCCTGATCGTCATGGCGGTCGCGGCGGGGATGTTCATCTGGACGATTCGCACCGCCGGAGAGCCGAAACCGGCCGAGACCGGCTACAGCGACGGCGTCATCCGCGCCGGGGTCATCGCGACGACCTTCTGGGGCATCGCCGGGTTCCTCGTCGGGGTCTTCATCGCCTTCCAGCTGGCCTTCCCCGTGCTCAACTTCGAGTGGGCCGAGGGCTATGCCAACTTCGGGCGGCTGCGGCCGCTGCACACCTCGGCGGTGATCTTCGCCTTCGGCGGCAACGCCCTGCTCTGCACCTCGTTCTACGTCGTGCAGCGGACCTCGGCCGCCCGGCTCTGGGGCGGCAACACCGCCTGGTTCGTGTTCTGGGGCTACCAGCTCTTCATCGTGCTGGCGGCGACCGGCTACCTGCTGGGCGCGACCCAGTCCAAGGAATACGCCGAACCGGAATGGTACGTTGACCTCTGGCTGACGGTGGTCTGGCTGGCCTACCTCGCGGTCTTCCTCGGCACGATCATCAAGCGCAAGGAACCCCACATCTACGTGGCCAACTGGTTCTACCTCGCCTTCATCGTGACCGTGGCGATGCTGCACGTGGTCAACAACCTCTCGATCCCCGTCAGCATCTTCGGCGCCAAGTCGGTGCAGGTCTTCGCGGGCGTGCAGGACGCCATGACCCAGTGGTGGTACGGGCACAACGCCGTCGGCTTCTTCCTGACCGCCGGGTTCCTGGGGATGATGTACTACTTCGTGCCGAAGCAGGCCGGGCGGCCGGTCTACAGCTACAAGCTGTCGATCATCCACTTCTGGGCGCTGATCTTCCTCTACATCTGGGCCGGTCCGCACCACCTGCACTACACCGCGCTGCCGGACTGGGCCTCGACCCTCGGCATGGTGTTCTCGGTGATCCTCTGGATGCCCAGCTGGGGCGGCATGATCAACGGGCTGATGACCCTGCAAGGCGCCTGGGACAAGATCCGCACCGACCCGATCATCCGGATGTTCGTCATCTCCCTCGGCTTCTACGGGATGAGCACCTTCGAAGGCCCGATGATGTCGATCCGCGCGGTCAACTCCCTGTCGCACTACACCGACTGGACCATCGGCCACGTCCATTCCGGCGCGCTGGGCTGGAACGGGATGATCACCTTCGCCTGCCTGTACTTCCTGACCCCGCGCCTGTGGAACCGCGAACGGCTCTACTCGCTGAGCGCGGTGAACTGGCACTTCTGGCTCGCGACCATCGGGATCGTTCTCTACGCGGCCTCGATGTGGGTGACCGGGATCATGGAAGGCCTGATGTGGCGCGAAGTCGATGCCAACGGGTTCCTGGTGAACTCCTTCGCCGACACCGTCGCCGCCAAGTTCCCGATGTACGTCCTGCGCGGCCTCGGCGGGGTCCTGTACCTCACCGGTGCGCTGATCATGGCCTGGAACCTGTGGATGACCGTCCGGGGGCAGAAGGCGGTTCAGCCGTCCGCCACCGGCGCGGCCACCCCCGCCGAATAAGGAGAGGCCGAGATGGCTGACAAGACCAACGACAAGCCCCCGATGCCCGCGAGCGCCACAGGCGTGGGCGACCGGCCGGTGAAAAAGACCTTCCTCGACAGGCACAAGGTGCTCGAGAAGAACGCGACCCTCCTGCTCGTCGCCTCCTTCGCGGTGGTCACGGTCGGCGGCATCGTCGAGATCGCGCCGCTGTTCTACCTCGAGAACACCATCGAGGAGGTGGAGGGCATGCGCCCCTATTCCCCGCTCGAACTGGCGGGGCGGGACATCTACGTCCGCGAGGGCTGCTACGTCTGCCACTCCCAGATGATCCGCCCCATGCGGGACGAGGTGGAGCGCTACGGGCACTACTCGCTGGCCGCCGAGTCGATGTACGACCACCCGTTCCAGTGGGGGTCCAAGCGGACCGGGCCGGACCTGGCCCGCGTCGGCGGGCGCTACAGCGACGAATGGCACGTCCTGCACCTGACCGACCCGCAGTCGGTGGTGCCGGAATCGGTGATGCCGAAGTACGGCTACCTGACCGACCGGATGGTGGACGCCGAGCACATCGACGACCTCCTGGCCACCCACGCCATGGTCGGCGTGCCCTACACCGAGGAGATGATCCAGACCGCCAGCGTCGACTTCGCCGCCCAGATCGACCCCTTCGGCGAGGGCGCGGATGCGCTGCTGGAACGCTACCCCGGCGCGCAGGTCCGGAACTTCGACGGCCAGCCCGGCGTGTCCGAGATGGACGCGCTGGTGGCCTACCTCCAGATGCTCGGGACGCTGGTGGACTTCACCACCTTCACCCCCGACGCCAGCCGATAGGGTGACGCGATGGACCTCTATTCCCTCCTGCGCGAGATCGCGGACAGCTGGGGCCTTCTGGCGCTGTTCCTCTTCTTCATCGGCGCCATCGCCTTCGCCTGGCGTCCCGGCTCGCGCCCCCTTCACGACGACGCGGCCGCCGTGCCCTTCCGGCACGACGACGCGCCCGCAGACGACCCCTCTGACACGGAGGCTCGGACATGAGCGACCACGACAAAGAGACCGACAAGACCTCCGAGCAGGGCTACGGCACGACCGGCCATTCCTGGGACGGGATCGAGGAATGGAACAACCCGCTGCCGCGCTGGTGGGTCTGGACCTTCTACCTGACGATCATCTGGGGCCTCGGCTACACCATCGCCTACCCGGCCTGGCCGCTGGTGCAGGGCGCGACGGCGGGGCTGCTGGGCTACTCCACCCGCGCGCAGGTCGCCGAAGAGATCGCGGCGGTGGAGACCCGCAACGCCGAGATGGTCACCCGCCTCTCGGTCGCCGACCTGCGGACCCTGGCCGAGGAGGAGCCCGACCTGCACGATTTCGCCGTGAACGCCGGCGCCTCGGTTTTCCGCGCCAACTGCTCGCAGTGCCACGGCTCCGGCGCGGCGGGGGCGACGGGCTTCCCGAACCTGATCGACGACGCCTGGCTCTGGGGCGGGCGGATCGACGAGATCGCCTATACCGTCACCCACGGCATCCGGAACGAGGACGCCCCCGGCGCCCGCTGGTCGCAGATGCCGGCCTTCGGCGCCGACGGGATCCTGACGGAGGAAGAGATCGATCAGGTCGTGAACCACGTCCTCGACATCTCGGGGCAGGAGCATGACGCCGAGCTTGCCGAGGCCGGGGCCGAGCTCTTCGCCGCCAACTGCGCCTCCTGCCACGGCGACGCGGGGCAGGGCAGCCTCGCCCAGACCCGGCAGTACCAGGAGGAAGACGGCCAGTATGCGCCCGACGACGAACTGACAGGCGCGCCGAACCTGACCGACGCCATCTGGCTCTATGGCGGGGACGCGGAGGCGATCCGTCAGTCGGTGTACAACTCGCGCTTCGGCGTCATGCCCGCCTGGTCTGAGGAGGTGCGCCCCGGCTTCGGCCTGACCCCGGCCGAGATCAACGCCGTCGCGGCCTACGTCCACCAGCTGGGTGGCGGCGAGTGACTTCGCGTCACGCCCCAATTCGTTGACATGAATCAAGGCCGCCCTCCCCGGGGCGGCCTATTCACCGGGCCAGACCCCGACACCGGACCGACCCAAATGACCGACCAGACC
>JAMWZF010000146.1 GCA_024304875.1 Paracoccaceae bacterium | reverse complement strand
TGATCGAACGCCGATGGCAGGTGGACGGCTATCACTGGGCGGGCGACCACTGGCAGGTGCGCTGCACGAAAATGGTTGAAAAGGGCGGCAATCTCGTCGCGTCGGACGAACAGACCGTGATTCACGCCGAACACGTCGTCACCGCCACCGGCAACCACGCCCAGCGGACGGCCCGCCTCCTCGGCATCAAGATGCCCGCGATCCCGGTCGAGCATCAGTACATCGTCACCGAACCCGACCCGGCCCTTCAGGCCTGGCGCGAGGCGGGCAACCCCGAGCATCCCGTCCTGCGCGACGCCGACGCCAAGTGGTACGTCCGCGAGGAGCGCAAGGGCTGGATCCTCGGCCCCTACGAGCGGAACGCCCCCGCCCGCTTCGAATACGACGTGCCGGACAGCTTCCGCGCCGACCTCTTCCCGCTCGATCTCGAGCGGATCGAGGAGGAATACATGTCCATGATCCACCGGATCCCGTCCTCCGAGGAGGTCGGCCTCAAGGACGATTTCAACGGCCCGATCTGCTACACCCCCGACGGCAACCCGTTGGTCGGCCCCGCGCCGGGGCTGCGCAACATGTGGCTGGCCGAGGGCTTCTCCTTCGGCATCACCGCCGCCGGCGGCACCGGCCATTACCTCGCCCAGATGATGACCGGGGGCGAGGCCGAGATCGACATGGCGAGCCTCGACCCCAAGCGCTTCGGCCAGGACTGGATGACCACCGAATACGCCGCGCGCAAGAACGAGGAGTGCTACGAGCACGTCTTCATCCTGCACCACCCCGACGAGGAGCGCGAAGCCTGCCGCCCCCTGCGCACGGCCCCGGCCTACGACCGGCAGAAAGCCCTCGGCGCCCAGTTCGGCTGCGTGAACGGCTTCGAGCGGCCGAACTACTACGGCCCGCTGGACGCCCCCGACAACTTCGACCACGAGGCCCGCAGCTTCCGCCGGGGCGGCTGGTGGGAGTATGCGAAGGCCGAGGCCGAGGCGATCCGGCAAGGCGTCGGCATGATCGACGCCAGCGCCTTCGCCAAGCACCGGGTTCACGGGCCGGGGGCGACGGCCTTCCTCGACTGGTTCACCACGAACAAGCTGCCGAAAGTGGGCCGGATCAACCTGACCTACGCACTGACCGCCGCCGGCACCACGCG
The DNA here is from genome assembly GCA_024304875.1 of Paracoccaceae bacterium. Lineage (GTDB taxonomy): Bacteria > Pseudomonadota > Alphaproteobacteria > Rhodobacterales > Rhodobacteraceae > JAMWZF01. Next base: position 6,374 of record JAMWZF010000146.1, on the reverse strand, counting down.
GACCGAATACACCATCGTCCGGCTGGCCGAGGACGACTACTACCTCGTCTCCGCCGGCGGCCTGCATGCCTATGACGAGGACTTCCTGCTGAAGGCGGTCGAGGACAAGGAGGCCGAGTTCGGCCGCATCACGGTGGAGGACGTGACCACCCGCTGGGGCGTCTTCGCCGTCGCCGGGCCGAAGTCGCGGGACCTGTTGAACGCCGTGGTCAAGGACGCCGATCCGGCGACCGTCCTGTCGAACAAGCGGTTCCCATGGCTCTCCATGCGGCACATCGAACTCGGCATGTGCCCCGTCCGCGCCATCCGGGTTGCCTACACCGGCGAGCTGGGCTGGGAACTGCACCACCCCATCGAGATGCAGAACTACCTCTGGGACCTGCTGATGAAGGCCGGCGCGGCGCATGGGCTCAAGCCGGTCGGCGTCCGCGCCCAGAACTGGCTCCGGCAGGAGAAATCCTACCGCGCCTTCGGCACCGAGCTTGGCCGCGACGCCACCCCGCTCGAGGCCGGGCTGGACCGCTTCGTGGACCTGTCCAAGGACTTCCACGGCAAGGCGGCGATGGAGGCTCTCGGCATCCGCTCGAAGTGCGTCACGCTGCTGGTTGACGGTCCCTCGGATGCGGACCCCTGGGGGCGCGAGGCGCTCTACGCGGGAGATGAGAAGGTCGGGCGACTGACTTCGGGGGGCTACTCCGTCGCGTTCGGCAAGTCCATCGGCATGGGCTACGTCGCGCCGGGCCACGCCGAGCCCGGCACCAAGCTGAAAGTAAGGATGCAGGGACAGCTCTGGGACGCGGAAGTGACCGAAGACAGCCCCTACGATCCCTCCAACGCGGTGATCCGGGTCGACGCCCTGCACTAGGCCCGGATACCGGAAATCACGCCGTCCGGATGCCGACCCCGCGCGCCGCGCCGCACCATCCGGCCCCGGCAAACAGGCCGAGGCGGTGACGCTTGTGGATGCCGGCGGACGGGGGGCGTCAGCTGTCCCCGGGGCGCCGATGCTGCGGGCGATGCACGCGCGCCGGGTCGCGGGCGCCGCATACCTTTGAAGTCGCAGGTTCCGGCCGGTGCAGATCGGTCCGCTGCCCGGGAAGGACCGGGCGGCGGTGGCCTGTGGCCTACTCGGCCATCACGCGGCCCATGATCTCGGGATCGCTGAGAGCCTCGATGAAGCCGCTCTCCTGCGCCCGCCGGACGCTGATCTCGATCACGCCGCACTCCTGGCTGAGGCGCTGGGGCAGGGGATCGGTCAGGATTTCGGGCATGCCGAAGTTCATCTGTTCGAAGGATGTGATCTCGGTCTCGGACCAGGTCTCCATGGCGGTGATGTAGGCGTCGAGGCCCTCCTTGCCCTGCTCTTCCTCGTAACCGGCAACGAAACATTCCCCGGCAGCGCGCATCTCGTCGTTCCAGGAATGATCGGGCATCCGGTCCTCCAGCTCCGGCGCACGGGACAGGAAGAAGGCCTCCATCTGCTCTGCCATGGCGATGTTGGCGGCGGCGATCCGGTCGACGGGGTCTTCCTGCGCGGCGGCGAGGACCGGGAGGAGGGCGAAGGCAGTGGTGAGGGCGAGGCGCATTCGAGGCGTATCCTTCTGGAGTTTGGTGGCTGCTCGAGCCGGACCATAGCGACCCCGACCGGCGGGCGACAGGGCGGGCCGCCCATGCGGGAAAAAGCCAGCGGCGGACCGCCGGGAGGGGGCCGGCCGGCCGGTCATGCCGGCGTCAAATGCCGAAGGCGCGGTCTGCCTCCCGCAGGTGCGGGCCGTTGCGCAGGGTTGGCCGGTTTCCAGTATCGAGAGGCGCGGCGGTCGCCCTTCGCAGCCCGACCCCTCCCTCGGACGTCCCGTGCTGGGCGGTGCTCCTCAGCGCCCGAACCGCGCCGGCGACAGGGCCGCGGCAACCTCGGCGCCCACGGTCGGATCCTTCCCGCCCAGGACCTCGGCCAGGAATCGGCTGGCGCCCGGCGAGGACTGCATCCCGTAGCCGCCCTGGCCCGCGCACCAGACGAAGGACGCCTCCGCCGGATCCGGGCCCAGCACCAGCGCCCGGTCCGGGGCGAAGGTCCGCAGGCCCGCCCAGTTCGCCAGCATCCGCGTCACCGGCGTCGTCACCACCGCCTCCCACTCGGCGATGCCCTCGGCCAGGACCATGTCCTCGGCCCAGGCGTCCATCGGCGGCACCGGGTCCTCGTCGGCGGGCGAGATCAGCAGCGCCCCGGCGTCGGGCTTCATGTACCAGGCTTCGCCCGGCCCGAAGAGCATCGGCCATGCGCTTACGTCGTATTCCTCCGGTGCCGCGACCCGTGCCATGGAGCGGCGGAGCGGCGTCAGTCCGAGGGGGGCGATGCCGGCCAGGGCGGCAACCACGTCGGCCCAGGCCCCGGCGGCATTTACCAGCACCCGGCCCTCGTGGACCTCGCCGGCGGTCACGGCCCAGCCGTCCCCGGTCCGGGCGATCGACGTCACCTCGGCCCTGGTCACAACCTCCGCCCCGTTCGCCCGGGCGGTCCTGGCATAGCCCTGCAACAGCGCGTCGGTATCGATGTCCCAGGCGGCGGCATCGAAGGCGGCGCGGTCGTAGGCGGCGGGGTTCAGGACCGGGATCTTCGCCAACGCCTCCGCGGCACTGATCGGCTCCAGTTTCATTGCGGCGACGTCCTCGTCGAACAACGCGGCGGTTTCGGCCGAGGCGACGACCATCAGGCCCCGTGGCGACAGCAGCCGGTGGTCCGACAGGTAGTCCCGGCTCGCCCGGTTCAGGGCCACGGTCGAGGGCTTGCCGTAGTTCGCCTCGAACAGCGCGGCCGATCGGCCCGAGGTGTGGTAGCCGAGCGCCGGTTCGCGCTCCAGCAGGGTGACGCTGCCCAGTTCCGAGAGCGTCGCGGCGGCCGAGAGGCCCGCGACGCCGCCGCCGACGATCAGGAAGTCCCTCATGCCTCCTCCAGCCGGTCCGTGGCCGGGGGCGGAGCGGGGGAGAGGGCGCTGATCTCGGCGTAGAGGGTATCGGGCATCTGGAAGGTGATCGCCCGCAGCGAGGGGGCCAGCTGCTCGGCCGAGCGGGCCGAGAGGATCGGGCGGACCCGCGGCGCGTGACGGGCAAGCCAGGCAACAGCAAGGGTCGCCGCCGCCACTCCTTCGCGCTTGGCGATGGTGGCAAGCCCCGCCGCCGCCTCGCGCATCCACGCAGGAGCGTAGCGCGCGGCGTAGGCCTTGTCCTCGATCAGCCGGCCCGCGGCCGTCTCGCCCGCGTACTTGCCGGTCAAGAGGCCGCCGCCGAGCGGCGAATAGGGAGCGACCTCGATAGCCAGATCCTCGGCCATCGGCAGGATCTCCACCTCGGCCTGACGCTTGACGAGGTTCAGCATCGGCTGGATCCAGTCGATCCGGGTGCCGAAGTTCTTCGCCACGCCCTGCGCCTTCACCACCTGCCAGGCCGCGAAGTTGCTCACGCCGATGTGCCGGGTCAGGCCCGCCTGCTGCAATTCGGCCAGGCACTCGAAGGTCTCTTCGAGCGGCGTCTGGGCGTCCCAGCGGTGCAGGTAGAGCAGGTCGACCGCGTCCATCCCCAGGCGCCCGCGGCTGATGTCGAAGGTCCGGCGGATGTTTTCTGCGGAGGAGCCGGTGTCGTAGCCCGCCTTGGTCGCGATGTAGAGCGACTCGCGCTCGGGCCGCGCGAACTTGCCCAGCAGGGTCTCGGAGGCGCCGCCCGTATAGACATGGGCAGTGTCGAAATGGGTGATGCCCTTGGTCCGGGCGGCATCGAACATCGCGTGCGAGGCCGCGGGGTCGGCCCTGCCGCCGAACTGCATGGTGCCAAAGGCGAAACGGGAAACCGGGTCGCCGGCGCGGGTGGTGATCTCTGTCATGCGCCACCGTGGGCCGCGGCGCGGTACGGGGTCAAGGGCGGCGTGGGGCCGGGCGCAGCGAAGGCACTGGTGTCCCTGACCCACCCCACCTGACGTGTAAGGCGGGGCTGGCCCCGCCTTACCGATGTCTCACTTCAGGACGGTCTCGACCTCGATGTTCCCCTGCGTCGCGTTGGAGTAGGGGCAAATGAAGTGACCCCGCTCGACGATCTTCTCGGCGGTCTCCTTCTCGACGCCCGGCAAGGAGACCTCGAGCTTCACCTTGAGGCCGAAGCCGCCGTCGTCCCGCGGCCCGATACCGACGTGGGCGTTCACCGTCGCATCCTCCGGCACCTCGCCCAACTTCTCGGACTGCGCCGCAAAGCGCATCGCTCCGAGGTAGCAGGCCGCATAGCCGACCGCGAACAGTTCCTCGGGGTTGTGCCCCTTGCTGTCGCCGCCCAGTTCCTTGGGGCTGGTCATCCGAACGGTCAGCTTGCCGTCGGTCAGGCCGGCGATGCCGTTGCGGCCGCCACCGGTCGCGTGGCTCTCGGTCCAGTACTTGATATCGGTGCTCATGGGGCGGATCCTTTCATTTGGTGGATGCCTGCCAATGTAAGGCATCGTGACCAAAGTCATCCGGCACGCGATAACATTGTTTGTGCACCCGGCAATTTCCTTGCACCGGCGGCATAATCCGTCACGGTGAGGGGGGAAGGACACGTCACACCATGCTCAGACGACAAAGCCCCGACCGCACGCCGATGAGCTTCTTGTCGGGCAGCAGCGACATGGCTCGCCGGCTCCGGGAGTTCGACTGGCCGGGCCATCCCCTCGGTGCGCCCGAGGACTGGCCGGCCTCGCTGCGGGCGGCCTTGGACATCTGCCTGAACTCGGCCTTTCCCACGGCGATCTACTGGGGCTCGGATCTGCGCCTTCTGTACAACGACGCCTGGGCGCATATCCCCGGTCCGCGGCACCCCGCCTGCCTGGGCGAGCCGGCGCGCGAGGTCTGGTCCGACATCTGGCACGTGATCGAGCCGCAGTTCATCGAGGTGATCGAGACCGGCGAAGGGCTCTTCCTCGATGACCAGTTCCTCCCGATGAAGCGCTTCGGCGTCGAGGAAGAGACCTACTGGTCGTACAGCTTCACGCCCATTTCGGGCGCGGACGGCGCGATCGAGGGCATCTTCAACTCTGGCATGGAGACGACCGCAAAGGTGCTCAAGCAGCGCCAGACCGGGTTCCTGCTCGGTCTCAGCGACACGTTGCGCAGATGCGCCGGCCCGCACGAGGTGATGCAGACCGCCTGCCGCGAGCTGGGGCGCCACCTCGGCGCGATACGGGTCGGCCTGCGCGAGGTCGACCGTGTCTCGGCGGACCTTCCGGTGCGGACAGAATGGTGCGCGCCAGGGGTCGATCCCGTCGCCCCCGTCCTGGCCTGGTCCAGCCTTCACGCTCTCGCCCGCAGAATGACGGGCGGGCGCATCGTGCGGATCGGCGACACAGGGACAATGACCGAAGAGATCGGAGCACGGCTCCGGGCGCTCGGCGCCGGCTCGGTGCTGGCGGTTCCGTGGACCCAGGGCGGTGACCTGCAGGCCGTCCTCTTCGTCCACCGGGCCGAGGTGCGGGACTGGACGGACGAGGATGTCTCGACGGTCGAACAGGTGTTCTCGCGGACCATCCACGCGCTCGAGGGCGAACGTGCGGCCGAGCGGGAGAAGGCCATGACCTTCGAGATCGAGCACCGCGCCCGCAACATGCTGGCTGTGGCGCAGGCGATCATCCGCAACGTGCGCGCCCCGGATATCGAGACCCTGCGCGCATCGATCATGGACCGGATGGGGGCCCTGGCCGGCACCCTCAGCCTGATGTCGGGCCAAAACTGGAAGGGCGCCCGCCTGCACGATATCCTGGACGGCGAGCTGGACCCCTACCTGCCGGCCATGCAGGACCGGATCAGGGTGGACGGGCCACCCACCTTTCTGGTGCCCCGGATGGCCCAGCCGATCACCATGGCCCTGCACGAGCTGACCACCAACGCGGTCAAGTACGGCGCCCTGTCGGTCGAGGACGGGCGCCTCGACGTCGCCTGGCAGGTTCGCCCGGACCGGATCCTCCAGATCGACTGGCGCGAGACCGGCGGCCAGCCCTTCGATGCAGCGACGGGCAACGGCTTCGGCACCCGCCTTCTGGCCCTGACGGTCGAGGGTCAGCTGGGCGGCCGGCTGACCCGGTCCGCCGCGGGCGGCGGGTTCCACTGCCGGATGGAGGTGCCTGCCGACGTCGAGGCCGCGGCCGCCGAGGATGCGGTCGCCTCCTGACCGCCGGCCCCTGCGGTCACAAGCTCGCAAGGTCGCGTTGACCCTGCGGGACGTGCCCTAGCTCCCCGGGGGCAACAGCCAACAGGGAGACCACCATGATCCGCACCATGTCCAGCACCCTCGCCCTCGCTGCCATGGCCGCCGCCGGCCCCGCCGCCGCCGAGCTGACCGGCGAGACCTTCGACTACGAGGTG
>JAMWZF010000145.1 GCA_024304875.1 Paracoccaceae bacterium | reverse complement strand
CCGCCGCTATGCGGTTGATGGCAGCCGTGTCGAGCTGCCGGATCACCGGGCGCTGATCGCTTATCTTGGGGTCAGGGGCGGACATGGGGCTAGGTTTAGCGGCGGCGCGGTGATTCTGCGAGGGGCAACCTGGGTCGAGACCTACCTCAGATTCCCTCGATGAGTGATGTTGGTCTTGACCCACCCCGGCGCCCGGCCAACCCTCCGCTCCATGACCCTGATCCGCCCCCTCGCCCCCGCCGACGAACCGCATTGGCGCACCCTCTGGACCGCCTACCTAGAGTTCTACGAGTCCGCAGTACCGGAGGAGGTCTATGCCACAACCTTCGCCCGTCTCTCCGACCCGGACCGCCCGCAGCAGTTCGCCTTCGTGGCCGAGCAGGACGGCACCCTCGTCGGCCTTGTTCATGTCATCCAGCACCCGCACAACTGGCGGCTGGAGGACGTCTGCTACCTGCAGGATCTCTACGTCGCGCCAGAAGCCCGCGGGACCGGCGCCGGCCGGGCGCTGATCGAGGCGGTCTATGCCGAGGCGGACCGGCGGGGGACACCCTCGGTCTACTGGATGACGCAGGAGTTCAACGCCGAGGCGCGGAGGCTCTACGACCGGATCGCGACGCTGACGCCGTTCATCAAGTACCAGCGGTAGGGAAGCGCCGGTTGGGTCACAGGCCCACCTCGCGGGTGAAGTGGGTCGGGGCCCACCCCGCCGTCAGTTCGTCGTCGTCTCGAGCCCCTGGGGTTGGCCGACCACGACGAAGTGAAGCTCCTCCGGCTTCAGGAGCTCGGCGGCGACCCGGTTCACCTCGTCCAGCGTCACCGCGTTCAGCTGCTCGTTGCGCGTGGCGATGTAGTCCACCGGCAGGCCGGCCATCTGCATGCCCACCATGATGTTCGCGATCGGGCCGTTGCCGTCGAACCGCAAGGCATAGGCGCCGGTGAGATACGTCTTCATCTCCTCCAGTTCGGCCTCGGTGACCCCTTCGGTCGCCAGCCGCTCCCACTCCGCCCGGATCACCTCGATCGCCTCGGCGATGCTGTCGTTGGCCGAGGAGACGGAGCCGAGGTAGGCCTCCGCGAAGTCCTTGGGCACGAGGTAGGAATAGACGCCGTAGGTCAGGCCGCGCTTCTCGCGGACCTCTTCCATCAGGCGGCTCTGGCGGCCGGACCCGCCCAGGATCTCGTTCAGGATGTAGGCGGCGAAGAAGTCCTCGTCGTCCCGCTTGATCCCCGAATGGCCGAACAGGGCAACGGACTGGGGCGTGTCGTAGTCGACGACGGTGATGCCGCCATCCAGCGCGATCTCCGTCCGCTCGGGCCCGGGCGGCGCCTCGGCCGGCAGGTCGCCCAGAAGCTCGTCGATCATGAGGCCCAGTTCCGCGGCGTCGATGTCGCCCACCGCGGCGACATAGACGTCGTTCCGGTTCAGCACCCGCTCGTGCGCGGCGAACATATCCTCCTGCGTCAGCGCCTCGACGCTCTCGATCGTGCCGTTGATCGAGGATCCGTAGGGATGCTCTCCGTAGGCCGCGGCATCGAAGGTGGCGCCGGCGATGTCGCTGGGGTCCTTCTCCTCGGACCGGATCGAGGAGATGACCTGCGCCCGCACCCGGTCGAGCGCGTCCTGGTCGAAACGGGGTTCGACCAGTGCCTGCCGCAAGAGGTCCACCGCCTCGTCCCGGTTCTCGGTCAGGAACTGGGCCGAGAGGGAAAAGGCGTCGTCGTAGACGTCGAAGCCGTAGGAGGCGGCCAGCGCCTCGCGGGCGGTCTGGAACTCCTGCGCCGTCATCTCGCCGGAGCCTTCCTCGAGCAGGGCGACCATGAGATTCGTCGCGCCGCGCTTGCCGGGCAGGTCGAGGTTCGCGCCGCCACGGATGCGGACCTCGAGCGCGACCATCGGGATCTCGGGCGCCTCGACCAGCCAGGCCTCGATCCCGCCGGGGGAGGTGACCTCCTGGATGTCGATTTCCGCGGAGGCGACGGCGCCCCAGAGGGTGAGCGTGGCGGAAAGAACGAAACGGATCATTGGATCAGGGCCTCGCTGTTGGGAACGACCTGCATGGTGACGGAGGACTCCTCGCGCATGACCTCGCGGGCGACGGCGAGGATGTCGTCTTCCGTCACCTCCTGGAGGATCTCAGGCCAGGCCTGGATATCCTCGATCGTCAGCCCCTGGGTCAGGGCGGCGCCGTAGCGGCGGGCGATGCCGCTGACGTCGTCGCGGGCGTAGACCTCGGAGGCACGGAACTGGGTGCGCAGGCTCTCCATCCGTTCGGGGTCGATCCCGGTTTCGAGGAAATTGGCGATCACCTCGTCCACCGCCGCTTCGGCCTCGGCCAGAGAGACGCCGTCGGCGGGCACCACGATCCAGCCGAAGGTCGTGTCGTCCAGCGACATGCCGTCGTAGAACGCCGAAGTATAGACCGCGGTCTGGGTGTCGAACTGCAGGGCGCGGCCGAGTTCGGAGGTGAAGTTCGACCCGCCCAGCAGCTCGGCGAGGTAGACCAGCGCGGCGGCCTTCTCCTGATCTCCGCTGTCCCGCTCGGGCGCGATCCAGGTCTTGGTGACATAGGGCTGCGCGACGCGCGGGTCTTCGAAGACCAGCCGGCGGGCGGCGGTCTGGGGCGGCTCCTGCGGGCGGAAGCGCTCGGGCAGGTCGGGCTCGGCGGGGATCACGCCATAGTACTCCTCGGCCAGCGCCTTGACCTCGTCCGGCTCCACGTCCCCGGCGACGACGAGGATCGCGTTGTTCGGCGCGTAGTGCAGGTCGTAGAAGGTCAGCGCGTCCTCCATCGAAAGCTCTTCCATCTCGTGCTTCCAGCCGATGATCGGCACGCCGTAGCGGTGATTGAGGTACTGGGTCGCCATCATCTGTTCGCGGGCCAGAGCGCCGGGCGAGTTTTCGACCCGCTGGTTGCGCTCCTCGAGGATGACCCGACGCTCGGTCTCGATGTCCTCGGGCGTGAGGACAAGGTTGTTCATCCGGTCCGCCTCCATCCGCATCATCAGTTCCAGCCGATCGGCGGCGACGCGCTGGAAGTAGCCGGTGTAGTCGTAGGAGGTGAAGGCGTTGTCGGTGCCCCCGTTGGCGGCGACGGTGCTGGAGAACTCCCCGGACTCCATCGTCTCCGTCGCCTTGAACAGCAGGTGCTCGAGGAAATGCGCGACGCCCGAGGCGCCGACCGGTTCGTCCGCCGAGCCGGAGCGGTACCAGACCATGTGGACCACGACGGGGGCGCGGTGATCCTCGATCACGACGACATCCATGCCGTTTTCGAGGGTGAAGGTGGTCACCGCCTCGTCGGCATGGGCGATGGCGGGCAGTAGCAGGAGGAGAAGCGCAATGAGGCGGTGCATGGGGACCCTTCGTGTGCTGTCGGGCCCAAGCTACGCTGTCCCGCGCCCCGTGCAAGGACCGGCACGAGCATGTGAGAGTGTGTCATGTGACACAGCAGGGGCCGGTAGCGGGTCGAGACCTACGCTGCCGCCATCACTCGGCCGGCGGTGCGCTGGGCACGGCGACGCCGGCCTGCCGGAACCGCTCCAGCTCGGCATAGGCGTTCAGGGCCTGGCTGGCGTAAGCCGCGAAATAGGGATCGCCCCGCGAGAACAGGCGCCCGATGCCGGAGCGGCGGCTTCGGAACTGCGCGTCGGCCCGGGCGAGATCGGTGCGGATGTTCGGGTCCACGCCGTTGCGGCTGGCCGCGGCGACGAGGGCGCTGTCTCCGGCAGGGATGCCCCCGGCATTGGCGGCGGAGGGCCGGCCCCCCAGTGCCACGACGGCATCGGCGCGCGGGGTCGGATCGGTCCGGTTGGTCCCGCCCGGCGTGGGCGGCGGCAGGGTCAGGGTCTCGGGCAGGGTCAGTTCGCGCTGTGGCAGCACGGCGAATTCGTCCGGCCCGGCGCCGACGTCGAAATTGTGCAGGCTGCGGTCGCCGCCGGCGCAGGCCGACAGCGCCAAGGCTGCCCCGATGATGAGAAATCCGCGTCTCATGGCTTCTTGCTACCCGATCCCTTGCGGCCCGTCACCCGTGCTTTTTTCGCCCCCTCGCCCGAAAAGAAGACGAGGCCGAGCGCCCCGGCGAAGACGGCGATGTCGGCGACGTTGAAGGCATAGGGATTGCGGACGCCGCAGCAGGACATGTTCAGGAAGTCGGCCACGGCGCCATAGATCACCCGGTCCAGCGCGTTCCCGAGCGCCCCGCCGACCAGCAAGCCGGCGGCGATGTAGGTCCAGCGGCTTCCGCCCTCGCGGCGCATCCACCAGATGACGAAGGCCGAGACGGCGAGCGCGACGCCCACCAGCACCCAGCGCAGGTCCATCCCGCCGAAGAGGCCGAAGTTGATCCCCTCGTTCCAGGCCATGCGGAACTGCAGGTAGGGGGGAAAGATGTCGACGGCCTTGACCGTGTCGAGCTCGAGTACCGCCAGGACGTACCATTTGGTCGCCTGGTCGAGCAGGAAGACGATGACCGCCGTGATCCACATGATGCGCATGGGCCGCCCCTTCAGTGCCGGAAGTGGCGCATGCCGGTGAGGACCATGGCGAGGCCGGCCTCGTCGGCGGCCTTGATGACCTCGTCGTCGCGCATCGACCCGCCCGGCTGGATGACGCAGGTCGCGCCGGCGGCGGCGGCCTCCATCAGCCCGTCGGCGAAGGGGAAGAAAGCGTCGGAGGCCACGGCGGACCCCTTGGTCAGCGGCTCGGGCAGGCCCAGCGCCTCGGCCATGCGCTCGGCCTTCCTGGCGGCGATCAGGGCGCTGTCGAGCCGGCTCATCTGGCCCGCGCCGACGCCGACCGTGGCGCCGTCCCTGGCATAGACGATGGCGTTGGACTTGACGTGCTTGGCCACGGTCCAGGCGAACATGAGGTCCGCCATCTGCGCCTCGGTCGGCTGCACCCTGGTCACGACCTTCAGGTTCGCGGGGTCCAGCGGCGCGGTGTCGGCGTCCTGCACCAGCAGACCCCCGGCCACCTGCCGGTAGGTGAGGCCCGCCGCCTTGGCATCGGCCAGCCCTTCGGTGAGCAGGAGGCGCAGGTTCTTCTTGGCGGCGAAGATCTCCTTCGCCTCGTCCGAGGCGCGGGGGGCGATGACGACCTCGGTGAAGATCTCGGTGATCGCCTTTGCCGTGTCCGCGTCCAGCGGCCGGTTCAGGGCGACGATGCCGCCGAAGGCGCTGGTGCGGTCGCAGTCGTAGGCCTTGGAGTAGGCCTCAGCCGGGGTCGCCCCCACCGCGACGCCGCAGGGGTTGGCGTGCTTGATGATGACGCAGGCGGGATCGCCGCCCGCGAATTCGCTGATCAGGGCGAAGGCCGCGTCGGTGTCGTTGATGTTGTTGTAGGACAACTCCTTGCCCTGCACCTGCGCGGCGTTGGCCAGCGAGGGGGCGGCGGTGCCGTCGGTGTAGAAGGCCGCTGCCTGATGCGGGTTCTCGCCGTAGCGGAGGCTCTGGGCCAGGGTGCCGGCAAAGACCCGGCGGCGGGGCGTGGCCTCGCCGATGGCCGAGGCCATCCAGGTGGAGACGGCAGCGTCGTAGGCCCCCGTCCGGGCGTAGGCGATCTGGGCGTGGCGCTGGCGGAAGGCGTAGGTGGTCCCGTCGTTCGCCTCCAGTTCGGCCAGCAGAGCGTCGTAATCCTCGACGTCCACGATGGTGGTGACGAAGGCGTGGTTCTTGGCCGCGGCGCGGATCATCGCGGGGCCGCCGATGTCGATGTTCTCGATCATCTCGTCGTAGGCGGCGCCGCGGGCAAGCGCGGCCTCGAAGGGGTAGAGGTTGACCACCAGCAGGTCGATGCCGCCGATGCCGTGCTCTTCCATGCTCGCGACGTGGGCGTCGTCGTCGCGCAGGGCGAGGAGGCCGCCGTGGACCATCGGGTGAAGGGTCTTGACCCGGCCGTCCATCATCTCGGGGAAGCCGGTGACCTCGGCCACGTCGCGGACGGGCAGGCCCGCCTCGCGGATCGCCTTGGCAGTACCGCCGGTGGACAGCAGCTCCACCCCCCGCGCATCGAGCGCAGTTGCGAGGTCGATCAGCCCGGTCTTGTCGGACACGGACAGAAGGGCGCGTCGGATCGGCAGGGTGTCAGTCATCGGCAGTCTCGGTGTCCTCTTCCTCGGTCGCATCGGCATAATCCCGAAGCGCGTTGGGGGTATCCTGCGCCTTGGCCAGAGACCAGCGGATTTGCGTCGCATAGGACATCGCGCGGCCGGTTAACACCACCTGCTGCGCGGCGCGGGGCCGCAGGCGGCCGGTTTCGAGGTAGACCGAGGGCTTGATCGCCATGTCGCAGAAGCTCTCGTGGCGCAGGACCCAGATCTCGCCGGACTTCAGCGCGATCGAAATGGCCTTGCCGCCCATGTCCACCTCGGCCTCGGTCTCGGGATGGAGGTGGAAACGGATCGTGAAGGGGATGCCCTGCAGGTGTTCGTCGTCCATTGCCCGGTCGAAGGCGGCGCGGTCGGCGGCGGTCAGCGCGACGAGGTAATCGTCCCCTGTCAGCGCCCGTCCCGCGACGGAGAGGTCGAGCGTGCGGCCGTGGATCAGGCCGAACCGTGCGCGGTAGCCGTCGTGCGAGGTCTCGACCTTGGTGCCGTCGCCGGACAGCGACAGCTGGGCCTGCACGTCCTTCGGTCCGCCGCGCAGGCGGTCGGCGGCGCCGGGCGCCGGGTCGAGCCGGGCCGAGGAATGACCGTCGATCCCCAGGGTCGATTGCGACGGAGTCGCCCGCCCCGCCCGGTGCCAGTCCGGCCCGAACTGGGCGCCGGCCCCGCAGGAGACGATGACCGGCCGCCGGCCCGAGGTCAGCTCGAACGCGAGCGTCGAGGCATGGGCGGTGGTGGCGGCGGCGCCCACGGGAGGCGGAGCGGCATCGAGGACGAGGGTCGAGCGACCGGCCGCGACATGGGCGTAGCCCATCGCCATCCCATGCCGGGGTGGGCGTGCCTTGACCCCGCTTTCGGACAGCGCGAGATCCAACCGCCCGTCGAGGCCGCGTCCGCCACCGTGAAAGCGGGCCAGCCCGCCGTCGGCGTGGCGCAGGGCGCGGAGGGTCGGCACCATCTTCTCGACCGCCTGCCGCACTGTCCCGGGCACCGGCTGCCCCGCCGCCTCGATCGCCTGCACCGCCCAGTTGAACAGGGTCAGCACGTCGAGCAGTTCGAGCGGATTGCGGCTCGGCACCGTGCCGCCCGCCTCGACGATGCGCCGCGCCTCGCGGTCGAGGGCAGCGATCGCGGGAGTCACCATCTGCTCCATGCCGATCAGGGACATCCCGGCATAGATCGTGCCCGCCACGGCCTCGATCCGGGCCAGGCCGGCGGGCGTGGCGCTCCAGGTGCGCGACAGGAAGATCGTCTGCTGGCCGAGGGACCGGAAGAACGCCCCGGAGGCGGCCTTGTCCTGCCCGCGCAGCAGCAGGATGGCATGGTTGATCAGGCGGATCATGCGGCGGGCGGTCAGCTCGGGCGTCCAGCCCGGCCCCTGCCCGCCGCCGTACCTGTCGATCCAGCTGCGCGTCCAGTCCGCCGCCACCGACCGTGCCCGCGTGTCGCCGACGGCAGCGAGGTCGTCGAGCCAGGTGAAGCCGTGCA
>JAMWZF010000144.1 GCA_024304875.1 Paracoccaceae bacterium | reverse complement strand
GACAGGGATCGACCCGGTGGCGGGGCTGCTGCTGGCCGGGGTGAGCGCGCTGATCCTCGCCATCCCCACGGCCTTCTTCGCCTTCCGCCTGCAAGGGGCCTATTTCGCCATCGGCACCTGGGTCGTGGCCGAGGTGGTGCGCCTGAGCGTGGCCCAGTGGAAGGCCGTCGGCGGCGGCACCGGCACCTCGCTGCCCCGCGACGCGCGGGACCTGATGTGGGGCGCCCAGTGGATCGAAGGCGCCCTCGACGTCCGCTCCGCCGAGGCGCGGGACATCCTGACCTACTGGCTGGCGCTGGCGCTGGCGGTGGCGACCATCGGCGGCATCTACTGGTTCCTGCGCACCAAGCGCGGCCTCGCCCTCGCGGCGCTGCGCGACAACGTCACTGCCGCCCGCGCGGTGGGCGTCGACAGCGAGCGGATGAAGTGGGTCGTCTTCCTCGTCGCCGCCTTCGGGACCGGCGTCGCGGGCGGCCTCATCTTCCTGCAGAACGGCCGGATCAGCCCGGACAGCGCCTTCTCGGTCATCGACTGGACGGCCTTCGTCATCTTCATCGTCGTGATCGGCGGCATCGGGACCATCGAGGGGCCGATCGTGGGCGTGCTGGTCTTCTTCGCGCTCCAGACCCTGCTGGCCGATTTCGGGGCCTGGTACCTGATGGTCCTCGGGGGCCTCGGCATCGCAATCATGCTCTTCGCGCCGGGGGGGCTTTGGGGCCTGATCTCGGGACGAACGGGGATACAGGCCTTCCCGATCCGGCGCCGCCTTCATCGTAACGAGTGATGTCGCAACGCCAAATTGGGAGGATTTGGACATGACGGAAGAGAACAAGACGAACCGCCGCGCCGTTCTGGCCGGGGGCATGGCGCTCGGCGCCGGGCTTGCCGCCCCCGCCGCCGCGCAGGACGACGCCGAGGAGGCGCGCAAGGCCATCGCCGAGAGCTACCTCAAGGCCCTCGACGCGGGCGGCGTGTCGCCCACCACGGGGCTCGGCCTCTTCGACCACTTCACCGAGGACGCCGAGGTCTATTTCCCCAAATGGGGCGTGGCCAAAGGCAAGGAGCAGGTGGTGCAGATGTTCACCGACGTGGGCGGCACCCTGAAAGGGATCACGCACCATTACGACGGCTTCACCTGGTACATGACCGGGACCGACAGTTTCGCGGTCGAGGGCACCTCGGAAGGCTCGCACCGCGACGGCGACTGGGTGGCCGGCGATCCCGACTGGGGCGCGGGGCGGTTCTGCGACTGCTTCACCGTAAGGGACGGGCAGATCGCCCGGCTCTTCATCTATCTCGATCCGGACTACGCCGGGCAGGACACCGCCCGCTACGACTGGATCCAGGCATAACACGCGCCGGGCGCGCGGCTGACAGGGAGGCAAGCACATGGCCGAGATTGAAACGGACGTCCTGATCGTGGGGACGGGTCCCGCGGGCAGCGCCACGGCGGCGCTTCTGTCCACCTACGGGATCGAGAACGTGGCGATCAACCGCTACCGCTGGCTCGCCAATACGCCGCGCGCCCATATCACCAACCAGCGCACGATGGAGGTGCTGCGCGACCTCGGCCGCGAGGTCGAGGACGAGGCCTACATGCACGCCACCGAGGGCGACCTGATGGGCAACAACGTCTTCTGCGAAAGCCTCGCCGGGGAGGAACTGGGCCGGATGCTGTCCTGGGGCAATGCGCCCGAAAGCCGGGCGGAGCATATCCGCTCGTCCCCCACCCAGATGAACGACCTGCCGCAGACCTTCATGGAGCCGCTCCTGTTCAAGACCGCCTGCTCGCGCGGGACGCAGGCGCGGATGCAGACGGAATACGTCTCGCATGAAGAGGATGCCGATGGCGTCACCACCAAGTGCCGCGACCGCCTGACGGGCCGCGAGTTCGAGATCCGCTCCAAATACCTCGTCGGCGCCGACGGCGGCAATTCGGGCGTGGCCGAGACCTGCGGCCTGCCCTTCGAGGGGCAGATGGGCGTCGGCGGGTCGATGAACATCCTGTTCCGCGCCGATCTGACCAAGTACGTCGCCCACCGCCCCTCCGTCCTCTACTGGGTCATGCAGCCCGGCGCGAACGTGGGCGGCATCGGAATGGGCCTCGTCCGCATGGTGCGGCCGTGGAACGAATGGCTGATCGTCTGGGGCTACGACATCAACGAACCCGCCCCGGTGGTGGACGAGGCGATGGCGACCGAGGTGGCCCGCCAGCTGGTCGGCGACCCGGAGCTTGAGATCGAGCTTCTCTCGGCCAACACCTGGACCGTGAACAACATGTACGCGACGCACATGCAGACGACCCGTGTGTTCATCATGGGCGACGCCGCGCACCGGCATCCGCCGTCGAACGGCCTCGGCTCCAACACCTCGATCCAGGACGCCTACAACCTCGCCTGGAAGCTGGCGCACGTCCTGAAGGGGCAGGCGGGGCCGGGGCTGCTGGAGAGCTATTCCGCCGAGCGCGCCCCCATCGCCAAGCAGATCGTCACCCGCGCCAACCAGTCCATCGGCGAATTCGGCCCGATCTTCGAGGCCCTCGGCCTCACCGACAGCACCGACCCCGAGGTCATGCAGGCCAACATGGACAAGCGCGACCAGACGGGCGCTGCGGCCGAGGCGCAGCGGGAGGCGCTGCGCAAGGCGATCGAGTTCAAGAAATACGAGTTCGACTGCCACGGCGTCGAGATGAACCAGCGCTACGACAGCGGCGCGGTGGTGAAGGACGGCCAGCCCGATCCCGGCTTCGAGCGCGACGCCGAGCTGCACTACCAGCCGACCACCTGGCCCGGCGCGCGGCTGCCGCACTGCTGGCTCTACAAGGCGGACGGGACGAAGGTGTCCACGCTCGATCTCTGCGGCAAGGGCCGCTGGGCGATCTTCACCGGCATCGGCGGCGAGGCCTGGGCCGAGGCGGCGAAGACCGTCGCCAAGGACACCGGGATCACCATCGACGTCCACGTCATCGGCCCCCGCCGCCCCATCGAGGACCACCTCGGCGACTGGTCGCGCCTGCGCGAGACCACCGACACCGGCGCCGTGATGACCCGCCCCGACCAGCACGTCTGCTACCGGGCCAAGGAGATGCCCGGCGACCCCGAGGCCGAACTGCGCCGCGTGCTGACCGCCATCCTGCAACCCACCGCCGAATGAGGACCCCGACATGAGCGATGCCGCCGAACAGGGCTATTTCACCGAGGAGAGCTCGGCCGAGGTCGTCGTCTCGCGCAACCAGAAGGCCGAGGACGCCCGGCTTAGGCAGGTGATGGAGGTCATCACCCGCCACCTCCACGCTGCCGTGAAGGAGATCGAGCCGACCCAGGACGAATGGATGAAAGCGATCCTCTTCCTCACCGACACCGGCCACATGTGCAACGACTGGCGGCAGGAGTTCATCCTGCTCTCCGACGTGCTCGGCGTGTCGATGCTGGTGGACGCGATCAACAACCGCAAACCCTCGGGCGCCTCGGAATCCACCGTCCTCGGGCCCTTCCACGTCGATGACGCGCCGGAACGGGCGCTGGGCGACGACATCTGCCTCGACCAGAAGGGCGAGCCGATGCTGGTCAGGGGCCGCATCCTCGACATCGAGGGCAATCCGATCGCCGGGGCGAAGATCGACGTCTGGCAGGCCAACGACGAAGGCTTCTACGACGTGCAGCAGAAGGGCCTTCAGCCCGACTTCAACCTGCGCGGCGTGTTCCGGTCGAACGAGGCGGGCGAATACTGGTTCAAGGGGGTCAAGCCCAAGTACTACCCGATCCCCGACGACGGCCCGGTGGGCAAGCTGCTGGCCTCCCTCGGCCGGCACCCCTATCGCCCGGCGCACCTGCACTACATCATCGAGGCCGACGGCTTCGAGACGCTGGTGACCCACATCTTCGACCCGGACGATCCCTACATCCACTCCGACGCGGTCTTCGGCGTGAAGGAAAGCCTCATGGCCACCTTCCAGCCAATCGACGACGCCGCCCGGATCAAGGACGCCGGCTTCGACGGCCCGTTCTACGAGGTCGAGCACGACTTCGTGCTGGCCAAGGGCTGACCGCTCAGGTCGCGAAGGCGGTGGGGCCCGGGTCCCGCCGCGCCTGCACCCAGTTGAGAGCCAGCAGGGCGACGACCAGCGTCGCCCCAGCGACCTCGACCCGGAAATCCGGCCAGAACAGGGCCACGATCCCCGGCAGCAGCAGCAGGCGCATCCAGATTTGCATCGGCCGGAACAGGAACCCTTCCAGCACCGCCGCGAAGGCGGCAAGGCCGATGATCGCGATGGCGCCGCTGAAGATCACGTAAGCGACGGGGCCGCCGAGGATGATCTCGGGGTTGTAGACGAAGAACAGCGGGATCAGGTAGAGGCCCTTGGCGTATTTCCACGCCTGGATGCTGGTCTCCATCGGTTTCGACCCGGCGATGGCCGCGCCCGCGAAGCCCGCCAGCGCCACGGGGGGCGTCACGTTGCTGTCCTGCGAGTACCAGAACACCACGAGGTGCGCGATCAGCAGCGGCACGCCGAATTCCTCGGTCAGCGCCGGGCCGACGAGGATGATCAGCACGATGTAGGCCGCCGTCACCGGCAGCCCCATGCCGAGGATCAGGGAGGCGATCACGACGAGGATCAGGGCGAGCAGCAGGTTGCCGCCCGAAAACGCGATCATCATGGCCGAGAACTTGAGGCCGAGGCCCGTGAGTCCGACGACCCCGACGATGATCCCCGCCACCGCGCAGGCCATCGACACGGCGACGGCGTTCCGCGCGCCCAGCTCCAGCGCCTCGAGCGTCAGCTCGATCCCCCGGCGGACAAGCGCGACGAAGCCCGCCCCGGTCGGACCGGTGGTGAGGTAGGTCCAGAGCGCCCGCGCCGCCGCCGCCACGCCGATGGAGACGATGGCGTAGAAGCCGACGCGCATGGGCGAATAGCCCGCCACCAGAAGCGCGACCAGCAGGACAAGGGGCAAGAGGAAATGCCAACCCTCGGCCAGCACCTCGCGGGTGCGCGGGAGGTCGGCGCCGGTCATGCCGGTCATCCCCTGCTTCACGGCGGCGATGTGGACCAGCAGGTAGACGATCCCGAAGTAGAGCACTGCCGGGAAGATCGAGACGAGGACGATGTCGACGTAAGGAACCCGCGTGAACTCGCTCATCAGGAACGCGCCGGCGCCCATCAGCGGCGGCATGATCTGCCCGCCGGTGGAGGCCGCGGCCTCGATCCCGCCGGCCTGCGCGGGCTTGTAGCCCAGCTTCTTCATCAGCGGGATGGTGAAGGCGCCGGTGGTGACAACGTTGGCAATGGCCGAGCCCGAGATCGAGCCCATCCCGGCCGAGGCGATCACGGCCGCCTTCGCAGGCCCGCCCCGCTGCCGCCCGGTCGCGGCATAGGCCAGGTCGATGAAGAACTTTCCGGCGCCGGTGACTTCCAGGAAGGCGCCGAACAGCACGAAGATGAAGACGAAGGTGGCCGCGACCCCCAGCGGGATGCCGAAGATCCCCTCCGCGCCCAGGGTCATCTGGCTCGACAGCCGCTCCAGCGTGTAGCCCCGGTGGTTCAGGATGCCGGGCATCCAGTCGGACATGAAGGGCAGGGCGCCCCGGTTGCCCGCAAAGGCGTAGAGGATGAAGACCACGCCGATGATCGTCATTCCGAGGCCCACCGCCCGCCGCGCGCCCTCCAGCACGACGACCATGGTCAGCACCCCGATCCAGACGTCGATGTCGCGGGGGAAAATCTGGTTGGCGATGGTGTCGATGTTGATCGGCAGCCAGGCGCCCACGACGACCGAGGCCACGATCAGCGGCGCGTCGATGGCCCAGCCGAGGGCCCCGCGCGGACGGTCCCGGCCGAAGGCGGGATAGATCAGGAAACAGAGGACGAGGATGAAGCCGAGGTGGATCGGCCGCTGGTAGAACAGGCCGAGGGGCTGGACCCCGGCGGCGTAGAGCTGGAACAGCGAGAGCGCGATCCCGAGGACCATGATGACGCGCAGCACGAGGCGCGGCTGCGGGTGGATCTCGACAGGAACCTCGGTATCCGTCGCCATGCCCTAGTCCTTCCGAAGTTCGATGCGCACCCGCTGGCGGGCCGCGACGGCGGAGAGCGACACGGTCCGGTCGCCCACCTGCAAACGATGATCGACCGGCCCCGCGCCGGGGCGCAGCACGTAGGCGTTGCCGGGCACGGGCTCGTCGATGCCGAGGATCCAGTAGCCGCCTTGCCCGTCCGACACCTGCTGACCCCGGCCCGGGATATGCCCCAGACCGGCGGCGAAGTCGGGTTGGCGCGAGCGGGTCAGGACCATCCGGCCCTCCCGGTTCTCGTAGCAGTCCGTCACGGGAAAGCCCTGCACCGAATGGTTCCACAGCACGCACCAGCCGGCGCCCTCCGCCACGTCGAAGCGGGCGATCTCCGCGCCCGCCTCATCGGTCGCGACAAGGCTGCCCGCCGGGGCGGCCGTGGCGAGAACGGACAGGAGGAGGGCCAGCGGCCCCCCTCTCATCCGGGGTGTCATGGACGCAGGCGGTCCGGGATCTCGGCGCCGGTTTCCTCGAAGTAGCGGATCGCGCCGGGGTGCAGCGGCACCGGGGTCGCCGACAGCGAGAACTCGACCGTGGTCTCGTTCGCCGCCGGGTGGACGGCCTGCATCTCGGCGATGTTGTCGAACATGGCCTTGGTGATCTCGTAGGCGAGATCGTCCGACATCTCGGAGGAGACGACCAGCACGTTCGGGATGCCGAGGACGGTGATGTCCTCGTCCACGCCGGTGTAGGAGCCGCCGGGCAGGGTGGTGGTGGTGAAGGTCGGATCGGCCTCCGCCGCCGCCGCCAGTTCCTCTTCGGTCAGGGCGATGATGACGATGTCCTGGGTGGTCGAGAGGTTCAGGATCGACGAGGTCGGCGCGCCCACCGACCAGAAGCCGGCGTCGATGTCGCCGTTGGCCAGCGCGTCGGCGGTCTCGTTGAAGTTCAGGCGCTGCTCGTCGATGTCGTCGTAGCTGATGCCGTTGGCCTCGAGGATGGCGTTGGTGTTCACCTCGGTGCCCGAGCCGGGGGCGCCGATCGACACGCGCTTGCCGGTCAGGTCCTGAAGCGAGGTGATGCCGCTGCTTTCCAGCGCCACGATGTGGATCATGTTGGCGTAGAGCGAGCCGAGGCCGCGCACCATCTCGAGCTGCTGGCCCTCGAACCGGCCGGTGCCGGAGTAGGCCTGCTGCACGGTATCGGCCAGCGCGATGGCAAGGTCGGCGTCGCCGGTGGCGATCAGGCCCATGTTCTCGACCGAGGCGCCGGTGACCTCGGCGGTGGCCGAGTACCCCTCGACGTGGTTGTTGATGACCTCGGCCAGGCCGCCGCCCATCGGGTAGTAGACCCCGCCTGTGCCGCCGGTGGCGATGGACAGCTGGTCCTGCGCCAGCGCCGGGGCGGCGATGCCGATGGCGAGGGCCGTCGCCGTTCCGATCAGGCCCTTGGGCCCGCTGAGAAATGTATGAAGCACGTTGTCCTCCCTGTGCGTTGTCGTCTGTTCGGTCTTTCGCGACGCCCTTAACCTCGCCGATATGGAGGACGGAGTGCAAGGTTAACCGTCAGTATGACTTTTGGCCCGCCC
>JAMWZF010000143.1:6941-7628 GCA_024304875.1 Paracoccaceae bacterium | reverse complement strand
GGTATTCGACGGCTGTGACTGTCGCGGGCACACCGCCCTCGGCCAGCGTGACCGCGTCGGCCCGGACCGTGGCCTTGCCGCCGTCCAGCGCGATGACGTTGTGGCCGCCGATGAAGCGGGCGACGAATTCCGTCCGGGGCCGGGCCCAGACCTCGCGCGCGGGGCCGGCCTGTTCGATCACCGCGTTGTTCATCACCACGATCTCGTCCGCCAGCGCCAGCGCCTCGTCCTGGCCGTGGGTGACGTGGATGAAGGTGATGCCGAGCTCGCGCTGGAGCTTCTTCAATTCGCTGCGCATCCGGATCCGCAGGAAGGGGTCGAGAGCCGAGAGCGGCTCGTCCAGCAGCAGGACCTTGGGCTGGGTGACGAGCGCCCGCGCCAGGGCGACGCGCTGCTGCTGGCCGCCAGAGAGCTGGGCCGGAAGCCGGTCGGCCAGGTGGGTCATGTCGACCAGTTCCAGCAGCTCGTTCGCGCGGGCGTGCCGGGTGGCCTTGTCGGCGCCCTTCATCCGGAGGGAGAAGGCGACATTGTCGCGGACGGAAAGGTGCGGGAACAGCGCGTAGTTCTGGAACATCATCGCCGTGCCCCGGCGCGCGGGCGGCAGCCACGAGACGTCCTGCCCGTCGAGAAGGATCGACCCTTCGCTGACGTCCTCGTGCCCGGCGATCATCCGCAGGGTCGAGGATT
>JAMWZF010000143.1:0-6931 GCA_024304875.1 Paracoccaceae bacterium | reverse complement strand
AGGATTTGCCGCAGCCCGAGGGGCCGAGGAAGCAGACGTAACTGCCGGGCGTGAAGACGTGGTTGAGGTCGCGGACCGCGACCGTGTCGCCGTACCGCTTGGTCAGATGCACCAGTTCGAGGTCGTAGCCTGTCCGCATGTCGCCGCCCGTGTCAGAACGGGTTCAGCTTCCGCTGGGGCGTGCCGCAGGGGCAGGCTTTTCGGGCCTGGCACCGGCGTCGAACAGGGATCGCGCGATAATTGGGCGACGGACGCGCCGCGATGCCGCATTACTGCGCACAGTATTGTATACAATCATGCCGACAACCCCGACAGCGGTCCGGCTTGTGCTGCCCCGGCCGAATCGGGACAAATGGCAGCATGAACATGCGTCGGCCCCGCCCGGCGCCGGAGCATGATGAACAAGATCGACACCCGGATCTGGACGACGGAGGAGGTCGCGGCCGACCTTGAGCGTGCGGTGCTGGAGCATCGCCTGCCCCCCGGCACCAAGCTGGGCGAGGACGAACTGGCCGAGGCCTACGGCATCAGCCGCACCATCGTCCGCGCCGCCCTGCAGGCCCTGGCGCACAAGCGCCTGGTCGAGCTGCGGCGCAATCGTGGCGCGTTCATTGCCCAGCCCTCGGTCCGCGAGGCGCGCGAGGTCTTCGAGGCCCGGTCGCTGCTGGAGCCCCGCACCGCCCGCTCGGCCGCCGAGAGGATGACCGGCGCCGACCTCGCCATCCTGCAAGCCAATATCGACGAAGAGCACACCGCCCTGGACGCGGGCGAGAGCGGCAAGGCCCTGCTTCTCTCTGGCCAGTTCCATGTCGAGATCGCGCGCATCGCCCATCAGGCCACGATCGAGGCCTTCGTCTCCGAGCTGATCTCGCGTTCCTCCCTCATCATCGCGCTCTACTGGCGGCGGCGCGCGGCCCTGTGCGAGACGCAAGCGCATCACGCGCTGATGAAGGCCTTCACCGCGCAGGACGGCGACACCGCCGAGCAGCTGATGAAGAGTCACCTCCTGGACCTCGTCGCCTCGCTCGACCTGCGCGCCGTGACCGAGCCGGCGACCTCCCTGCGCGAGGCGCTGGGGCGGTGAGGTATCGCACGGCGTCGCTGGATCAGGTCGGCCTCATGCTGGACTGGGCGGCCGAGGAGGGCTGGAACCCCGGCCTCGGCGATGCCGCCGCTTTCCACGCCGCCGACCCGCAGGGGTTTTTCGTGGCGGAGGTCGAGGGCCAGACCGTCGCCGCGATCTCGGTCGTCAATCATTCGGACAGCTTCGCCTTTCTCGGCCTCTACCTCTGCCGGCCCGTGTATCGCGGGCGCGGGATCGGCTACGGGCTCTGGCAGCATGCTCTGGCCCATGCCGGGAACCGGACCATCGGGCTCGACGGCGTCCCGGAGCAGGAGGCGAACTACGCCCGCTCGGGCTTCGCGCTGGCGGGGCGGACGCGGAGATATCGCGGGCCCCTGCCGGAGGTCGATGCGGCTCCGCTTGCCGGCGCGGCGGATGGGCCCGCCATCGCCCTTCTGGACCGGCAGGCCAACGGGATCGACCGGCCCGCGTTCCTCGCCGCGTGGACCGCCGAGACCGGGACGCGCCGCACCGTTGTGCTGCGGGCGGACGCGAAAGTGGCCGGCTTTGCCACGGCGCGGCTTTGCCGGGAGGGCTGCAAGGTCGGGCCGGTGATCGCGTCTCGGGCAAGGGACGCCCTGGACCTTGCCGCCGGGGCGGCTGCCGCCCTCGGCCAGCGCGAGGCGATCCTGGACGTGCCGGATGACCGGACGGAGTTTGTCAGTCAGCTGATTAAAGCCGGCTTCACCGAAGACTTCGCCACCGCGCGGATGTACCGCGGCCCGGCGCCAGCGACGGGCCCGGCTCTCATGTCCATCGCGTCGATGGAACTGGGCTAGCGCCGAAGCGTCGGCTGCTGGCCGGCGACCTCGAACACCCGGCCCCAGCCGATGTCGATGACGTCGATCATCGCCTCGTGCGCGGTGTCCGGGTCATGGGCGGCGATGGCATCGGCGATGCGCTGGTGGCGGTCGCAGATCCGGCGAAGCTGATCGGGGTGCGGATCGGGCGAGGACCGGCGCAGCAGCGACAGGAGCGCCGCCCCCACAAGCGACACGACCGAGTGGAAGAAGGCGTTGCCCGCGGCGTCGAAGACCGCGCGATGAAATTCCATGTCGGCGACGGAGAACGCCGTCTGGTCGTCCGCGGCCCGCATTGCCTGGACGCAGTCGTTGATCCGGGCGACCTCGACCTCGGTCGCCTTCTGGGCGGCGAGGCGGGCGGCGAAGGGTTCGAACGCCAGGCGCATCTCGAAGAGCTGCTTGTAGAAATCGTCGCTCACCGTCTCGCCGTCGAGGTGCCAGCGCAGGACCTGGGCGTCGAACATGTTCCATTCGTTGCGCGGCCGCACACGGGTGCCGACCCGCGCCTTGGCGACAACCATGCCCTTGGCGGCCAGGGTCTTCATCGCCTCGCGCATGACGGTGCGCGAGACGCCGAAGGCCTCCACCAGTTCCTCGTCCCGCGGCAGAAGCTCGCCCGCCGGTGGTTCGCCGGCGACGATGGCCCGTCCGATCCCCTCGACCACGCGGCCATGGTTGCCGCCGCCGGGGCGTTGGCCGTGGTCGATCAGGTCGAGAAGCTTGTTCATGTCACGCCGTTCTGTTGCGTTGCCGGTTTCCGAGATGCAACAGACCCTTCTGGAGCAGGATGAACAAGAGCAACAAAAGGCCAATCGCGATCTTGGTCCACCAGGACGAAAGCGTGCCGTCGAAGACGATGTAGGTTTGGATCAGTCCCATCGTCAGCACGCCGATCAGCGTGCCGAAGACAAAGCCCGATCCGCCCGTCAGGAGAGTGCCGCCGATGACGACCGTGGCGATGGCCGTCAGTTCCGTCCCCACCGTCGCCAGCGGGTAGCCCGAGCCGGTGTAGATCGAGAAGACGATCCCCGAGAGCCCTGCCATGAATCCCGAGAAGGCGTAGATCAGGATCGTGGTCCGCCCGACGTTCACCCCCATCAGCCCCGCCGTGTGCTGTCCGCCGCCGAGGGCGAAAACCGCCGTGCCGAACCTTGTCCGGTGTGCGAGGATCATGCCGCCGAGGACCGAGAGCAGCATCAGCACGCCGATCAGCGTCAGCCGCCCGCCTCCCGGCATCCGCCAGTAGGCGTCCTGAAGGACCTCGTCGTAGAAGACGTGGTCGATCGGCACGCTGTCGATGGTCAGCATGTAGGCCGCCCCGCGGGCAAGGAACATGCCCGCCAGCGTGACGATGAAGGGCGGCATTTCGAGGATGTGGATCAGCCCGCCCATCGCCGCGCCGAAGGCCGTTGTCACCGCCAGCAGGAGAACGAAAGCCACCAGCGGGTGCATGCCCGTATCCCGCAGCAGCACCGCGATGAAGACCCCGGCGAAGGCGATCACCGACCCCACCGACAGGTCGATCCCGCCCGAGAGGATCACCACCGTCATCCCCACCGCGACGATTCCGAGGTAGGCATTGTCCGTCAGCAGGTTGCCGATCACCCGGGTCGACAGCATGGCGGGGAACTGGATGTAGCAGATCAGGTAGGCGATCAGGAAGATCGCGATGGTGGCGTAGAGGGGGAGAACGCGGGCGTTCATCGGGCCGCCTCCTTCTTTCCGCTCGGCGCCGCGCCGCGGTCGCGCCGCATCATCCGCGACAGGTAGGGCGACAGGCGCGGCGATTGCAGCACGAGGATGATGACGACGAGGCCGGCCTTGATCACGAGGTTGAACTCGGACGGAAAGCCCGCCAGCAGGATACCGGTGTCGATGGTCTGGATGATGAGCGCGCCCAGCAGCGAGGCGGCGATGGAGAACCGCCCGCCCAGCAGCGAAGTCCCCCCGATGACCACGGCGAGGATCGCGTCCAGCTCGAGCCAGAGGCCGGCATTGTTGGCATCCGCCCCCCGGATGTCGGCGGCGACGATGATCCCCGCGACGGCCGCGCAGAGGCCGGAGGCGATGTAGACCGCGATCAGAAGGACCCTCGCGTTGACCCCGGCCAGGGCGCTGGCCCGCAGGTTGACGCCGATCGCCTCGATCAGGAGGCCGAGCGCCGTGCGGCGCACCAGCAGGCCGAAGAGCAGGCCGACGCCGATCCAGATCAGGATGGGCGTGGGGATGCCGAGGACGGAGCCGGCACCGAGGAAGGCCAGCCCTTCGTGGCTGAAGGTCAGGATCCGGCCCTCGGTGATCATCTGGGCGATCCCCCGCCCGGCGACCATCAGGATCAGCGTGGCAACGATGGGCTGGATACCGAAGACCGCGACGAGGATGCCATTCCACAGGCCGCAGAGCAGACCGGCGGCGAGGCCGACGCCCAGCGCGGCGGCAAGGCCGTAGTCGTTCGACACCGCCCAGGCCGAGGCCGCGCCGCAGATCGCCATGACGGCGCCGACGCTGAGGTCGATCCCCTTGGTCGCGATGACGAGAGTCATCCCCACCGCCAGCAGGGCCACCGGCGCGCCGCGTTTCAGAACGTCGACGGCGCTGCCGATCAGCCGCCCGTCGACCAGTTCGACCGAGAGGAAACCGGGGAAGAACAGCGACACCAGCGCCACCAGCGCGGCGAGGGTGATCAGCTGCGGGGCAAGGCGGCGGAGGCCCTGGCTCATGTCGCGGCTCCTTGTTCGTGGGAGGCGATGGCCTTGATGATCCGGCCGGTCTCGATCTCCTCGCCCACCAGTTCGGACACATGGGCCCGGTCACGGACAACGATGACGCGGTCCGAGGCGGCGATCAGCTCGTCGAACTCGGAGGAGATCAGCAGGATCGACATGCCTTCGTCGGTCAGCTCTCCGATCAGCTTGAGGATCTCGGCATGGGCGCCGACGTCGATCCCGCGGGTCGGCTCGTCGAGGATCAGGAACCGCGGGTTCATCGCCAGCCAGCGGGCCAGGACGACTTTCTGCTGGTTGCCGCCGGACAGGTCGCCCACCGCCTTCTCGGCGTCGGATGTGCGGATGTCGAGGGCGCGGATGTACTTCTCGGCGAGGGCGCGCTGCTCGGCGCGGGGGATCGGCTTGGCCCAGCCGCGGCGCGCCTGGAGGGCCAGCGCGATGTTCTCGCGCACGGACAGATCGGCAATGATGCCGTCGGTCTTGCGGTCCTCGGGTGCGTATCCGAAGCCGGCGGCAATGGCGGCGCGCGGGGAGCCGAGGTCGACCGTTCCGTTGCCGTCCTTCGCGGTGCCCCGGTCGGGCGGGGTCTGGCCGAAGAGGACGTCCGCCGTCTCGGTCCGGCCCGAGCCGAGCAGACCGGCGAGGCCGATCACCTCGCCCTCCCGGACGGTCAGGTCGAAGGGCTCCACCTTGCCGCGCCGGGCGAGGCCGTCGAAGCACAGAAGCTCCGCCCCCGCCTTCCGGCCGACCTTGCGGCCTTCGGCCTCTTCCAGCTCGTGCCCGAGCATGTGGTGGATCAGGTCGACCCGGCCCAGGTCGGACGCCTCGGCGGTCACGATGTGCTGGCCGTTGCGCAGGACGGTCAGCCGGTCGGACAGGTCGTAGACCTGGTCGAGGAAGTGGGAAATGAAGACGATGCCGAGACCGCGCTCGCGCAGGCCCCGGACCACGTCGAACAGGGTCTCGGTCTCACGCGCGTCGAGGCTGGCGGTCGGCTCGTCGAGGATCAGCACCTTGCCCGAGAGGGCCACCGCGCGGGCGATGGCGACGATCTGCTGCACGGCGACGGAATAGGCGCCGAGTTCCCGGCCCACATTGACGTGGTCGAGGCCGTAGCCCGCCAGCATCTCCTCGGCCTCGGCGCGCATCTGGCGGCCCGACACCATGCCGAAGCGGGTCGGCTGGCGGCCGAAGGTCAGGTTCTCGGCCACGGTCAGGTTCGGCAGGAGGTTCACCTCCTGGTAGACCGTGCCGATCCCCAGCTCCTGCGCCTCGAGGGTCGAGGCGGGGGAAATGGGCTGGCCGTCCAGCGTGATCTCGCCCGCGTCGCGGGTGTAGACGCCGGTCAGGCACTTGATGAGGGTCGATTTCCCGGCCCCGTTCTCGCCCAGAAGGGCATGGACCTCTCCCGCCTTCAGGTCGAAGCGGACGCCGTCGAGGGCGACCGTGCCCGGAAAGGTCTTGGTCAGGTCACGCGCGGTCAGAAGCATGGGCCGGATATCCTGTCAGGTCAGGCGGGGCACCCCGAAGGATGCCCCGCCCGGTGACTGTCGATCAAGAAAGGTCGATCAGTAGCCGAGGTCCTTGCGGGCCTCGTATTCGGCCATCGGATCGTCGTCCTGGGTGTAGAGACGCGATTCCGTCTGGATGAACTTCTCGGGCTCGGTGCCGTCGGCGAAGTAGGCCTCGAGCGCGTCGAAGGCCGGGCCGGCCATGTTCGGCGTCAGCTCGACGGTGGCGTTCGCATCGCCGTCGGCCATGGCCTGGAAGATGTCCGGAACGGCGTCGATGGAGACGATCAGGATGTCGTCGCCCGGGTCGATCCCGGCTTCCTTGATGGCCTGGATCGCGCCGAGGGCCATGTCGTCGTTGTGGGCGTAGAGCGCGCAGATGTTGTCGCCGCCGCCCTCGGCCTGGAGGAAGCTCTCCATCACTTCCTTGCCGCCCGAGCGGGTGAAGTCGCCGGTCTGGCTGCGGACGATCTCGATCTCGTCGTTGCCTTCGATGGCGTTGCGGAAGCCGGTGGCGCGGTCGATTGCCGGCGAAGAGCCAGTGGTGCCCTGCAGCTCGACGACGCGGCATTCGCCCTCGGGCTTGTTGTCGACGAGCCACTGGCCGGCGACTTCGCCTTCATGCACGAGGTCCGAGCCCACGGCGGTCAGGTAGAGCGAGGGATCGCTGTCCACCATCCGGTCAAGCAGGACGACCGGGATCTCGGCCTCGGCGGCCTCTTCCAGCACGCTGTCCCAGCCGGTGGCGACCACGGGGGCGACGAGGAT
>JAMWZF010000142.1 GCA_024304875.1 Paracoccaceae bacterium | reverse complement strand
GGCGAGGGGGATGCGCATCGCGCCTCCTTTGCCTTCCTTGGGCAGGTCGTCCGGGGCGACGGCAGCGCCGCCCCGGCAAGGGATCAGCCGAGCCGCAGGCCGCTGCGGAACAGCGGCAGCTCGCGCACCCGCTGGCCGGTCAGCCGGGCGACGGCGTTCAGCACGGCGGGGTTGGCGACGAAGATCGTCGGTTCGCCCACGCCGCCCCAGAAGCCGCCGGAGGGGATCAGGTGGCTTTCGACGGCCGGCATTTCCCACATGGAGACAATGGGATAGGTGTCGAAGTTCTCCTCCTGCACCCGGCCGTCCTCCATCGTGATCTCGCTCAGCATGCCGGCCGAGAGGCCCATGGCGAAGGAGCCCTCGATCTGCGCCTCGACCTGCTGCGGGTTGACCACGTGGCCGGGATCGGTGGCGGCGACGATGCGGTGGATCTTGACCGTGTCCCCATCGACCGAGACTTCGGCCGCCGCCGCGACGTAGGAGCCGTAGCCCATGTGCTGGCTGAGACCGTAGGCCCGGCCCTCGGGCGCGCCGGCCTCCCAGCCGATCTCCTCGGCGACCTTGTTCAGGACGGCGAGGTGCTTGGGGTGGTTCTGCATCAGGGCGCGCCGGAACTCGAGCGGGTCGCGGCCCGCCGCGTCGGCCAGTTCGTCCATGAAGCTTTCCAGGTAGAACGAGTTCTGGTTGTTGTTCACCCCGCGCCAGAAGCCGGGCCGGAGCGGCGGGTTGCGCATCGCGTGGTCGATCAGAAGGTTCGGCACGGTGTAGCCGAACTGGCCCTCCGCCCCGTCGGCCTGGAGGCCCTGGAAGGTCAGCGGGTCCATCCCGTCCTGCAGGGCGAAGGGCATGAGGCCGGCGAAGATCGACTGGCCCGAGATGCGCATGTGCATGGCCGTGAGGTTGCCGTCCTCGTCCAAGGCGCCGCGCAGTTTCGCCATCGTCGAGGGGTGGTAGGTGCCGTGGGTCATGTCCTCTTCGCGGGACCAGATGACCTTGACCGGCGTGCCCTTCATCGCCATCGCGATCTTGACCGCATGCACGGTGTAGTCGGTGGACGAGGCCCCCCGCCGGCCGAAGCCGCCGCCGAGGTTCATCCGGTGCACCTCGCACTGGGCGATCTCGAGGCCCGCCGCCTCGGAGGCCGCGGCGAGGTCGCTTTCGGCGTTCTGGGTCGAGGTCCAGACCGTGCAGCTGTCGTCGGTGACGAGGGCCGTGGCGTTCATCGGCTCCATCGTGACGTGGTGCTGCCAGGGGTAGGCATAGGTCGCCTCGACCACCTGCGCCGCGCCCTCAAAGGCCTCGGCCACGTCGCCCGCCTGGTTGCCGACGAAGGCCTCCTCGGCCTCCAGCCCCTCGCGCATCATTTCCTCGAACTGCGCGGTGTTGAAGCTGGCGTTCTCTTCCGGGAAATCCCATTCGATTTCAACGGCATCGAGCGCGGTCTTGGCCCGCCACCAGGTGTCGGCGACAACGGCGATGGTGCCATCATCCACTTGCAGGACGCGCTGCACGCCCGGCATCCCCTCGGCCGCGGAGGCGTCGAAGCTGGCGACCGTGCCGCCCTGGACCGGCGTCTGCCGGACGGCGGCGTTCATCATGCCGTCCATCGTGTAGTCGATGGAGTAGATGCGGCTGCCGTCGGTCTTGTCGGCGGTGTCGAGCCGCAGGAGCGACTGGCCGGCGATGGTCCAGGTCGAGGGGTCCTTGACCTCGACCGCCTCGGGCACGTCGAGAGCGGCGGCGTCCTCGGCCACCTCGCCGTAGGTCAGGGTCGATCCGTCCGGGCCGGTGATGACGCCCTTGGCGACGGTCACCTCGCCCACGTCCACGCCCCAGCGGTTCGCGGCGGCCTGGAGCAGCATGGCGCGGGCGGCGGCGCCGCCCTGGCGGACCATCTCCTGGCTGGCGCGGATGCCCTGGCTGCCGAAGGTCCCGAAGGAGCCCCAGACCCTCTCCCGCGCGACGTTCTCGCCGGGGGTCGGGTAGGACCAGGTGACGGTCTCCCAATCGGCGTCGAGTTCCTCGGCCACCAGCTGGACGAGGCCGGTGAGCGTCCCCTGCCCCATCTCGATCTTGGCGACCCGGACGATCACGGTGTTGTCGGGGTTCACCACGACCCAGGCGTTGATTTCGGGCTCGGCGAGCTCGTTCAGCTGCTGGGCCTGGGCCTTCAGCGGGAACCCGAGGGCGAGGCCGCCGGTGGTGGCGGCGGCGGAGGCGAGGAAGCCGCGGCGGGAGAGTGTGAAGTGTTCGGTCATTGTCTCGTCCCCCTTCAGCTCAGCTCTGCGGCGCGCTTGATGCCCGCCTTGATGCGATTGTAGGTGCCGCAGCGGCACAGGTTGCTCATGGCCGAGCGGATGTCGTCGTCCGTCGGCTCGGGCACGTCGCGGAGGAGTGCGGCGGCGGCCATGATCTGGCCGGACTGGCAGTAGCCGCACTGGGGCACGTCCAGCTCGATCCAGGCCTGCTGGATCGGGTGGGAGCGGTCGGGGGACAGGCCCTCGATCGTCGTGATCTCCTCGCCCTCGGCGATGTCCTGAAGCTGGACCTGGCAGGACCGGGTGGGGATGCCGCCGATGTGGACGGTGCAGGCGCCGCAGGCCGCGATGCCGCAGCCGTACTTGGTGCCGGTGAGGCCGACCTGCTCGCGGATGACCCAGAGCAGCGGGGTATCCGGCTCTGCGTCGACCTCGTGAGTCGTTCCGTTCACGGTGAGTGTTGGCATGGTGTCCTCCCTGGAATGGTGCGGCGTGTCTCGGGGCGCGGCGGCCCGTCACGTCCTGCGGTTCTGTCACCAGCCTAACCCGGAAACGCCGCGCAGGAACAATCACGTTTTTCGCCGGACCGGACCGGCAGTGCGCCGCCGGGCCGCAGGGAGGCACGGACCGGCGGTGCCTATGACCTCGGGCCGCGGGAAAAACGCGGCTTTTCTGAACCGGCTGCAGCAGGTAGCGGGCGCGGCATCTTGAAGACCAGCGTCGCGGTGCTGCCGTCCTGCATCCGCTCCCCCGTCAACCAGACGCTTCGGCAGCCACGGGGGACTGCCGCCAGATGACGGTGGACGGCAGCGCGGCGGCACGGTGAAATCGCGGCACAAGGAGAGACAGACATGATGCATACGCTTGCAGGCAAGACCGCCCTCGTCACCGCCGCCGCCAACGGGATCGGCCGCGCCTCGGCCCTGGCCCTGGCCGCGGCGGGCGCGGAGGTGGTCGCGACCGACATCGACGGTGACGCCATCGCCGCGCTGGCCGGACCCTCGGATCGCGTTACGGGTCGGCGACTCGACGTGCTCGACGCCGCCGCCATCGCGGAGCTGACCGCGGCCCATCCCCGCTTCGACATCCTCGTCAATTGTGCCGGCTGGGTACACGACGGGACCATCCTCGATTGCGACGACGAGGCCTGGGACCGGTCCTTCGATCTGAACGCCAAGGCCATGTACCGGGTGACCCGGGCGGTGCTGCCGGGGATGCTGGCGGCAGGCGGGGGGTCGATCGTCAACATCGCCTCGATCGTGTCGAGCCAGAAGGGCGCGCCGCGGCGGTTCGCCTATGCTTCCTCGAAGGCGGCGATCATCGGGATGACGAAATCCATCGCCGCCGACTTCGTGCAGCAGGGCATCCGCTGCAACGCCATCTGCCCCGGCACGGTGCAAAGCCCGTCGCTCGAGGAGCGCCTCCGCGCCACGGGAGATTTCGACGCCGCCCTCGCCGCCTTCAAGGCGCGCCAGCCGATGGGCCGGCTCGGCACGCCGGAAGAGGTCGCGGCGCTGGTCTGCTACCTCTCCGGCGACGCGGCGGGCTTTACCACGGGCCAGGCCCTCGCAATCGACGGCGGCTGGTCGATCTGACCAGGCCGGGCCGGGCGGACCGTCAGTCCGCCCCGCGCACGCCCAGCGGCGTGTCCGGCGAGGGCCGCACCAGCTTCTGCACGAGGTAGACGACGACGGTCAGGCCGATGCCGATCGCGTCGGTGATCAGCCCGCCCTCGATCATGAAGAGCGCGGCCGCGATCAGCGCGACGCGCAGGAACCAGGCCACCCGCCCCGCGAGGAACCAGCCCTGCACGCCGCAGCTGAGCAGGAAGACCCCGAAGCAGGCGGTGAGAGCGGCCCGGATGACCTCGACGGCGGTGCCGTCCATCAGGAGGGCGCCGTTGTAGAAGAACATGAAAGGCACGATGAAGGCCGAGATGCCGATCTTGAACGAGGCCACCGAGGTCTCCATCGCGTTCGCGCCCGAGATGCCCGCCGCGGCGTAGCTCGCCAGCGCCACGGGGGGCGTGATGGCCGAGAGGACCGCGTAGTAGAAGACGAAGAAATGCGCCGTCAGCTGCGGGATGCCCAGTTGCACGAGGCCCGGTGCCACGACCGAGGCCGCGACCGCGTAGGCCGCCGTCGTCGGCATCCCCATCCCCAGCAGGATCGAGATGCACATGGCGAAGAACAGCGCCAGAAGCTGCGAGGTGCTCGCGATGTCGAGCAGGAGCGAGGAGAACCGCGCGCCGACCCCGGTGAGCGAGATGACCCCCACGATGATGCCCGCGCAGGCGCAGACGGCGATGATCTGGATCGACATGATGCCGGCCAGCTCGAAGGCCTTCACGATCGCCCGTGGCCCCATCCGCACCGGGGTCAGCCAGCTGACCACCGCCGCGGTGACGGTCGCCAGGGTGCCCGCCCTGATGACGGAGTACCCCATGAACAGCGCCGCGATCAGGATCACGATGGGCAGGAACAGGAAGACCCGCCGGATCATGTCCTTGAACTTCGGCAGTTCGTCCTCGCGCATGCCGCGCATGCCCAGCTTGGCCGCCTCGAGGTCGACCATGAAGTAGACGCAGACGAAGTAGAGCACCGCCGGGATGATCGCGGCGAAGGCGATGTCGGTGTAGGGGATGCCGGTGATCTCGGCCATGATGAAGGCCCCTGCCCCCATGATCGGCGGCATGATCTGCCCGCCGGTGGAGGCCGCGGCCTCGACCGCGCCGGCGGTCTTCTTGTGGTAGCCGACCTTCTTCATCAGCGGGATGGTCAGCGAGCCGGTCGCCACCACGTTGCCCGCCGAGGTGCCGTTGATCATGCCCATGAGGCCCGAGGCGAAGATCGCCACCTTGGCCGGCCCGCCGCGCGCGCGCCCGGCGGCGGCGAAGGCGAAGTTGACGAAGTAGTCCCCCACCTTCGAGGCCTGAAGGAAGGCCGCGAAGATGATGAAGAGGATGATGTAGGTGGACGAGACCGCCGTCGTCGGCCCGAGGATGCCCGCGTCGGTGTAGAGGAACCCGAAGAACCGCTGCCAGGTATAGGGCGTCTGCACCGCGAGGATGCCGGGAAGCAGGTGCGCGGTGAAGGTATAGACGAGGAAGACCCCGGTGATGATGACGAGCGCCATGCCCGCCACCCGGCGGGTCAGCTCCAGGATCAGGGCGGAGCCGGCGGTGGCGGCGAAGGCGACGCCGATGGGCACGAAGGGCGTGCCGACCGAGTTGCGCGCGGCGGTGCCGTAGATCGTCACGAGGTAGACCGCGACGACGACGGCGCAGACAGACAAGAGGATGTCCGAGGCGGCGAAACGGTCGCGGGGCCGGTCCTCGAACCAGCCGAGGACGATGCCGCCGCCGGTGGCGACCAGAAGCGGCAGCCCGTACCACCAGATCTCGGTGGCGTAGATCTCGGTCCCCGGGAAGGCGGCCCAGGTGGTCAGGCCGCCCATCTGCGGCAGCTCGCCCGAATTGATCTGGAAGATGAAGCCGATGGCGGTGGCGAGCGCCACCAGCGCGGGGATCAGCAGGACAAGGGCCGCGAGGCTGACGATGCGGCGGTCCTTCGCGGTGCGGTCATCGATGTAGAACGACGGCGCGAAGAGCAGGAAGCCGAGGATCAGCGCCCCGGCGATGTGGACGGTGCGGAAGTTCCAGGTCTCGATCGGCAGGCTGGGCAGGAGCGGGATCTCGATGCCCGTCCAGCGCTCGATCGACAGGCCGTTCAGGGCGGCGAGATGGAAGAAGGCGTAGAAGGCCGACATGCCGGCCAGCACGGCGAAGCGCCAGCCCTCGAACAGCCGCCGGTTCGCCTCTACGGGTTCCTCGTCCACGCCCTCGGCGAGGATCGGACCTCCGATGAGCTCGTCCATCTCGGCGCGCTTGTCGGCTTCGGTTGCCATGGTTCTGTCCCCCCTGCTGGCGCCTTCGCTGCGGAAGGTTCGCCCGTGTCGGCCCGGCGCCCTCGTCCCGAAGCGCGGCCTGCTGTGGAACCGCCCGCCGGACGCTGTCGTCGGGCGGGCGGTGTCGCGTCAACGGCTCAGGTCAGCCGCCGTAGATCATGTCGGCGGGGATCTCCGCGCCGGCATTCTCGGTGAACCAGCGCGCCGCGCCGGGGTGCCACATCATGACGCTGTTCTTGTCCCAGTTCTCGGGCAGCGTCTCGGAGGCGGCGGCGTGGATGCCGACCATCCGCTCGTTGTCGGACATCACCGTGTTGACCACCTCGTAGACGAAGCTCTCGGGCAGGTCGCAGTTGGCGATCGCGAAGTTCCACATCGCCACCGAGTTCGCGTCTTCCTCGAGCGTCTGGTAGGTGCCCGAGGAGATGTCGAAGTCCGACACCGGGAAGGCATCGAGGATCTGCTGCTGCTCCTCCTCGGTGAACTCGATGATGTTGATGTCGGTCTGCACCTCGAGCTGGCTGACCGCCGGCACCGGCACGCCGGCGGCGAAGGCGATCACGTCCAGAAGGCCGTCCTGCAGCTGGCTGCCGAGGTCGTCCCAGCCGCCGTTGCGGCGGTCGTACTCGATCCCCAGTTCGGTCATCATGGCCGGGAAGTAGGTGTCCGAGGTCGAACCCGCAGGGCCGAAGCCGATGCGCGCGCCGTCCGGGATTTCCGAGATCGAGGTGATGCCGGAGGAGGCCAGCGTCGTGATCGAGAACGGCGTCTGGTACATCGGGAAGATCGCGCAGGCGCCGGTCATCTCGAGGCCGGGGGCGATCGGGTTGGTGCCGGCGATGGATTCGGCCGCCGGCCCCATGGTGGTCATGCCGAACTGGGCCTCGCCGGTGTGGACCAGCGCCATGTTCTGCATCGGACCGCCGGTGACTTCGCCGCCGCCGGTGATGCCCAGTTCCTCGGCCACGAGGTTCGCCCAGCCCGAGCCGTAGGCGAAGTAGGTGCCGCCCTGCGAGGCGGTGCCGACGGTGAAGCTTTCCGGCCAGTCGCTGCGGTCCACGTGGGCCTCGGCGAAGGCGGTGGTGCCCGTCACGACGATGGCGGCGGTGGCGGTCAAGAGTGCTTTGTAGGTCGTCATCTCATCTCCCTTGTCAAACAGTCTTTCCGGGGACGCGCCCGTCACGGGCGTCTGTCGCGCCCTCTCTCTCCACGGGCGCAGGAAAGCTGTCGTCCAGAGTTGCGACTATTGGTCGGGGAGGCAAGAGGGCAAAGCGCTACCGGTTGCGCTAACAGGGTGGATGGCGCGAACGTGACCCCGGCGGGCCGCCGCAAGCGCCCGTCGTGCCCCGCGGTTCCTGCGGCAGACTACGGGCCGGACCGCGCCTCCCGACGCCCGTCGAGGTCCAGCCGCATGGTCGCCATGCCCTGCCGGCGGGACAGCTCTTCGTAGCCGGCCGAAAGGTAGGCGTTGTGCGCAGGGGCGTTGTCCACCTCG
>JAMWZF010000141.1 GCA_024304875.1 Paracoccaceae bacterium | reverse complement strand
CCGTCACGCCCTCGAGCGCGTTGGCAGAGGTCAGGATCACCGCCGCTCCCTCGGGAACCCGCCCGCCCAGCGGCACGATCCGCACCACGGGCGAGATGACAACTTGCGCCTCGAAATCGCTGAGCGCAGCCAGAACCCTTTCGGAATCGGCCCGCGGGCGGGTGAGGAGGAGGACGGGCATCGGCATTGTTCGGACCCACCCTGAGTGCTACCTGCCCCGGAACGCAAGCCAGCACGGCAGGGACCGCCCCTTTTGACCCTCATCCTCGGCATCGAATCCAGTTGCGACGACACCGGCGCCGCCGTCCTGCGGGATCGCGAGATCCTGTCGAACGTGGTGATCGGGCAGGACGCACTGCACGCGGCCTACGGCGGCGTCGTGCCCGAGATCGCCGCCCGCGCCCACGCCGAGAAGGTCGACATCGCGGTCGAGGCGGCCCTGGCGGAGGCGGGCGTAGATCTGGACGCGCTGGATGCCATCGCCGTCACCGCCGGCCCGGGCCTGATCGGCGGCGTCCTGTCGGGCGTGATGTGCGCCAAGGGGCTGGCGGCCGCCACGGGCAAGCCGCTGATCGGGGTGAACCACCTCGCCGGGCATGCGCTGACTCCCCGGCTGACGGACGATGCGCGGTTTCCCTACCTCATGCTCCTCGTCTCCGGCGGGCATTGCCAGTTCCTGCGGGTCGACGGGCCGACCGAGTTCCGGCGGCTCGGCGGCACCATCGACGACGCGCCGGGCGAGGCCTTCGACAAGGTCGCCCGCCTGCTCGGCCTGCCGCAGCCCGGCGGCCCGGCGGTGGAAGCCGAGGCGAAGACTGGCGATCAAGCCGCGATCCCCCTGCCCCGCCCCCTCCTCGACCGGCCCGGATGCGACATGAGCTTCTCGGGGCTGAAGACCGCCGTCCTTCGCGCCCGCGACACCGCAGTCGCCGAACATGGAGGCCTGCCGAAGCAGACCCGCGCCGACATCTGCGCCGCCTTCCAGGCCGCCGTCGTCGATATCCTGACCGAGAAGGCCCGCCGCGCCCTGGCCGAGGCCGGGGATGTCACCGCCTTCGCCGTCGCGGGCGGGGTCGCAGCCAACCAGGCGATCCGCGCCGGCCTGCACGCCGTCACCGACCTGCCCGTGCTTGCCCCCCCGCTCGCCCTATGTACCGACAACGGGGCGATGATCGCCTGGGCGGGGCTCGAACGTCTGCGCCTTGGCATGACCGACGACATGACCCTCGCCGCGCGGCCCCGCTGGCCGCTGGACGACACCGCACCGGCCCTGCTGGGCGGCGGGAAGAAAGGAGCCAAGGCATGAGCATCGGGATCGCGGGGGCGGGCGCCTTCGGCACGGCGCTGGCGGTCTCCCTGGCGCAGGTGCAACCGGTCGTGCTCTGGGCCCGGCAGGGCGCGGAGGAGATGGCCGAGACGCGCGAGAACGCCCGCCGCCTGCCCGGCGTGACCTTGCCAAACGCCGTCCGCCCGACCGGGGACACCGGCGAACTCCTCGCCTGCGACACCATCCTGCTCTGCATCCCCGCGCAGCAGGTCGGCGCCTTCCTGACCGACCACGCCGCCGCGCTGACCGGCAAGACCCTCATCGCCTGCTGCAAGGGCATCGACGCCGAGACGCTTTCCGGCCCCGGCAGTGCGATCGGGCAGATCGTGCCCGGGGCGACCGCCGCCGTCCTGACCGGCCCCAGCTTCGCCACCGACATCGCCCGGGGCCTGCCCACGGCACTCACCCTCGCCTGCGAAGACCCGGACCGGGGAGAGGCGCTTCAGCACCTGCTGACGACGCCGAACCTGCGGCTCTATCGCTCCACCGATGTCGTCGGCGCCGAACTCGGCGGCGCGCTCAAGAACGTCGTCGCCATCGCCTGCGGATTCTGCATCGGGCGGGGCTACGGGGACAGCGCCCGCGCCGCGCTGATGACCCGCGGCTTCGCGGAAATGCAGCGGCTCGCGGCCGCCCTTGGCGCGGATCCCGCGACGCTGATGGGCCTCTCCGGCTTTGGCGACCTGACGCTGACCTGCACGTCGGAAGGCTCGCGCAACTTCAGCCACGGCCTCGCCTGGGGACGCAAGGACGACATCGACACCGGCGTCACGGTCGAGGGGGTCAAGACGGCCGAGGCGGTCGACAAGCTCGCCCGCGAGAGGGGCCTCGACCTGCCGATCACCCGGATGGTGGCGGATGTGGTTGCGGGGCGGCTGGACATCGACGACACGCTGGACAGATTGTTCTCACGCCCGCTCAAGGAGGAATAGATGCGCTACTGGCTGTTCAAATCCGAGGCCTCGACCTGGTCCTGGGACCAACAGGTCGCCAAGGGCGACGAGGGCGAGGAATGGGACGGCGTGCGCAACTACCAGGCCCGCAACTTCATGCGCGAGATGAAGGTCGGAGACCGCGGGTTCTTCTACCTCTCCCAGAAGGAGAAGGCCGTGGTCGGCATCGTCGAGGTCATCGCCGAGGCGCATCCCGACAGCACCACCGACGACGACCGGTGGGAGTGCGTCGACATCAAGGCGGTGCGGCCTTTCGAGCAGCCCGTGACGCTGGACGACTGCAAGGCCGATCCACGGCTCAAGGACATGGTCCTCGTCAACAACACCCGCCTGTCGGTCCAGCCGGTAACCGAGGCCGAGTGGCGCGCGGTCTGCGAAATGGGCGCGACAAAACCGGACTGATCTGGCAGATTTTTCCCGAAACCTGTGGTGGAGGGACCGAT
This sequence comes from Paracoccaceae bacterium, assembly GCA_024304875.1. GTDB lineage: Bacteria > Pseudomonadota > Alphaproteobacteria > Rhodobacterales > Rhodobacteraceae > JAMWZF01. The sequence continues at coordinate 4,962 of JAMWZF010000141.1, read as the reverse complement.
GGGATTTGTGGGCGTTCTGGTGGCCGCGCTGGCCGGATGGATCTTCGGCGCGGTCTGGTACATGGCGCTGTCGAAACCGTGGATGGCGGCGGCGGGGCTCAAGGTGGGGCCGAACGGCCGGCCCGAGGGGGACAGCGCGCTGCCCTATTTGCTTTCGGCTCTGGCCATGGTCATCGTGGCGGGAATGATGCGTCACACCTTCGTCGGGTCCGGCATCTTCACCTTCGGCAAGGGGCTGGTCTCCGGCCTCGGCATCGGGGCCTTCTTCATCAGCCCCTGGATCATGATCAACAACGCCTACACCGGGCGGCCCTTTGCCCTGACAGCGATCGACGCCGGCTACGCGATCTTCGGCTGCGGGGTCATCGGGGCGGTGCTGACCTTCTTCCTCGCAGCGCCAGCAGCGATCTGACGGAAAAATGGGGTCCCGGACGGCATGGCCGGGACCCCATTCTCACCCCGCGTGCTCCCTCACGGGCCACCACACGCGTCTGAATGTCGGTCCGGCCATACTGGCTCGAATGGGGCCAGATAACGCAAGGGGCCGCCTCCGGGCAAACCCGAAGCGACCGCAATTTGGTTCAAATAGGCAAGGTCGGCCTCAGCCGTAGACCTTTTCCTTCCCGAAATGCTTGGTGAGCATGTAGTAGATCACGGCGCGGTACTTGTTCCGCTCGGATTTACCATAGGTCTCGATCACCGAGTTCAGGGCGTCCATCAGCTCCGGCCCGTCCTTGAGGCCGAGCTTCTTGACCAGAAAGTTGTCCTTTACCGTCTCCAGCTCGTGTTTCTGGCTGGCCGCGATGGTCGAGGCATCTGCGTTGTAGATCGACGGACCGCAGGCGATGGTCACCTTCGTCAGAAGATCCATGTCCGGCGTCATCCCGCATTTATTCTCGAGGTCTTCGGCGTACTTGGCGATCAGATCGTCCCGCTTGCCCATTATTCTGGTCTCCCATCTGTTCCGGTTCCCCGCGTTTCGGGGGGTGACCAGAACGTAAGAGAAAGCGAATCAAGCGGTAAAGAAAAACCTGACGCCCGGGTCGCCGAGATGGCGTCGCCAGGTGCGGGAGGAACGGTTTCAGGGAGGCGGAGTCAGCAAGGGCGCGCAAGCTGCGCGCCCTTGCCTTGGGAAGGTGGTCCCCAAGGGAGCATGGGGACCACAGGGGAACCCTCAGGGTCAGTTGGACTCTTCGGTCTCGACCTCGGCATCGGTCTCGACTTCGGCCTCGGCGTCCACCTCGGTGTCGGCGGCCGTGTCCGCGTCGGCTTCCGCGCCCATGTCGGTTTCGGCCTCGGCGTCCATGTCCGCCTCGGCGCCCGCCTCGGCATCGGCCCCGGCCTCCGCGTCGGTGCCGGCATTGGCGTCGGCATCGGTGCTCATGTCATCTTCGCCTTCGGCAGAGGCCTGCATGATCGACGCCAGGGGCGTTTCGTCGGGCAGACCCTCGACGCCGCTTTCGTCGAACTCGGGCAGCTCCTTCAGCGCTTCCTTGTCAGTGGCCAAAAGCAGGGACGTGCCGTCCTCGCGCAGCTCGAAGTCTTCGAGCGGGATGGCGACGGTGTATTCACCGAGGCCGAGGAAGCCGCCGATGCCGATCACGCCCTGCGGGCCGGCGGCGGGCACGACAACGTAGTCGATCTCGCCGATGCGCTCGTCGTCGGGGCTGTGGACCACCATGCCGAGCAGATCGCCGACGGTCATCTCTTCAAGGCTGGCAAAGCCCATGTCGGCCTCCGGCGCCAGCTCCTGGTCCGCCGCGCCATCCGTCATGGCGCCGTCGGTCATCGCATCATCGCCGACCGCCGCGTCTTCGTCGACAGTGGTGGCTTCCATCGCGCCGTCGTCCATCGTGGCGCCGTCATCGGCGACCATGCCGTCTTCGGTCGTGGTTTCCTCGGTCGTCGGCTCTTCGGTCGCGGTCTCCTGGGCGAAGGTCGGGCCGGCAAGAAGCGCGGCGACAGCAGCGCCAGTCATCAATTTGGTCAGGGTTGTCATCTCTGTGTCCTCCTTACGGATCACGTGTATGACCTCCGACTTAGGGACCCTTTCGGCGCCGGACAGGGATCGGGCGATGCAGGTGCCGATCGTCGCTCAAAGCGTCATCGCGGCATCGCGGGAATCTGCCGAGACGCAAGGTCAGACCCGATCAACCCGCCAACGGCAGGGAACTTTTTTCGACATGCCGAAACGCAAATGGGTCGCGCCACCTGCACGGCGCGACCCATCGTGATCGGTTTGCTGCCCGCTCAGTAGCGATAATGCTCGGGCTTGAACGGCCCATCGACCGTCACGCCGATGTACTCCGCCTGCTCGGGCTTCAGCTGGGTCAGCTTCACGCCGATCCGGCCGAGGTGCAGCCGGGCGACCTTCTCATCGAGGTGCTTGGGCAGGATGTAGACGCCGGGCTTGTACTCCTCACCCTTGGTCCAGAGCTCGATCTGCGCCAGCACCTGGTTGGTGAAGGAGGCGCTCATCACGAAGGACGGGTGGCCGGTGGCATTGCCGAGGTTCAGGAGACGCCCTTCGGACAACAGGATGATCCGGTTGCCGTTCGGCATCTCGATCATGTCCACCTGGTCCTTGATCCTGGTCCACTTGTGGTTCTTGAGCGCGGCAACCTGGATCTCGTTGTCGAAGTGGCCGATGTTGCCGACGATCGCCATGTCCTTCATCGCGCGCATGTGCTCGATCCGGATCACGTCCTTGTTGCCGGTGGTGGTGACGAAGATGTCGGCGGTTTCGACCACGTCCTCCAGCACCGTGACCTGGAAGCCGTCCATCGCGGCCTGCAGGGCGCAGATCGGGTCGGCCTCGGTCACGATGACACGGGCGCCGGCGCCCGACAGGGATGCCGCCGAGCCCTTGCCCACGTCGCCGTAGCCGCAGACCACGGCGACCTTGCCGGCCATCATCGTGTCCGTGGCGCGGCGGATGCCGTCGACGAGACTTTCCTTGCAGCCGTACTTGTTGTCGAACTTCGACTTGGTGACGCTGTCGTTCACGTTGATCGCGGGGAAGGGCAGGTTGCCCTTCTTGTGCAGGTCATACAGGCGGTGGACGCCGGTCGTCGTCTCCTCGGACACGCCCTTGATCGCGTCGCGGGTCCTGGTGAACCAGCCGGGGCTCTCGGCCATCCGCTTGGCGATCTGCTTCTTGATGACCTCTTCTTCCTCGGATCGCGGGACGGGGATGATCTCTTCCCCCGCCTCTGCCCGGGCGCCCAGCAGGACGTAGAGGGTCGCGTCGCCGCCATCGTCGAGGATCATGTTCGCGCCCTCGGGGAACTGGAACGACTTGTCGAGGTAGTCCCAGTGCTCTTCCAGCGTCTGTCCCTTCACCGCGAAGACGGGAATGCCGGCCTCGGCGATCGCGGCGGCGGCGTGGTCCTGTGTCGAGAAGATGTTGCACGAGGCCCAGCGCACGTCGGCGCCCAGCGCCTTGAGCGTCTCGATCAGCACCGCGGTCTGGATCGTCATGTGCAGCGAGCCGACGATGCGGGCGCCCGACAGCGGCTTGGTGCCGCCGAATTCCTCGCGGCAGGCCATCAGGCCCGGCATCTCGGTCTCGGCGATGTCGAGTTCCTTGCGGCCGTATCCGGCCAGAGCGATGTCCTTGACGACGTAATCCTTGGCCATGGGGCTTCCTCTCGTGTCACGCATTTGCGGCCAGATAGCAGGGGGGCACGAAGGGGGCAACGTGGCGGGTTGACCGCCCGGCGGGGTCACACCCCCGGCCGGGCCGATCCGAACTAACCCTCTGCCCGTGGCGTCAGGATCCTGCGTCCGGTTCGGGGGCGAGCGCGGCGAGATAGGCATAGATGTCGACGGCGTCCTGAAGGTCGCGCACCTTGTAGGCCATCTTGCCCCGGGCCGTGCGGTCGCCCAGCGCCGTGCGTAGCCAGGCGGTCGGGTTCTGGACGTAGGCGACGAAGTCGGCCTCCTCCCAGACGGCGCCCGTCGCGCCGAGGGCCGCCATCGCCTCGGAATAGCGGTAGCCTTCGGCCGCCCCGATGGTCCGGCCCGCCAGGCCGTGGAGGTTCGGTCCGGTCTGGGCATTGCGACCGGCGAGGGTCTGCCCCTCGGGGCTGCGGACCACATGGCAGGCGGTGCACTGGCGCGCGAACTGGTCGGCGCCCGCGGCGGCATCGCCGGTGGCATGCGTCTCTGCCAGCACGGGCGTGGCCATCAGGATGAACGCGGCGATCAGGCGGGTCATGGACGGGATCCTCGGGCAAACGGCTGGGGCGGGTTGTCGCTGCCGCCTCACGCAGCAGAGACATGGGCGGCCGAATGCCATAGACAAGCCGGATCGCCAACGGATGCCGCTGCTGCCCCTTTCATGACCGACGCCGACACATTGATCCCCGCCTTCGACGGCGACACCCTCGTGCCGGCCCCCAAGCTCGCCGTCCACATCGAAGGACGCAGGCACATGGCGGTGAGTGTCTTCGTCGTGCGCGGCGGCCAGGTCCTGATCCAGCGGCGGGCGCTGGGCAAATACCACACCCCCGGCCTCTGGGCGAACACCTGCTGCACCCATCCGCACTGGGGCGAGGACCCGGCGGACTGTGCCGTCCGGCGGCTGGCGCAGGAACTGGGCATCACCGGCCTCTACCCCGCTCACCGCGACCGGGTCGAGTACCGCGCCGAGGTCGGCGGCGGCATGGTGGAGCACGAGGTGGTCGACATCTTCGTCGCCGCCGCACCCGAGGGACTGGCCGTCGCGCCGAACCCCGAGGAGGTCATGGACACCGCCTGGGTCGACCTGCACGACCTCACCGCCCGGACCCAGCGGCGGCCGGGCGACTACACGCCCTGGCTGCGCATCTATCTTGAGCATCATGCCGAGGCGATCTTCGGCGCGGTGAAGAGGGGCTGCTGAGGCGCGTTGCGCCCCGCCGGGCGCGAGATTAGGCAAGGGGAAACGCCGCAACCCACGGACCTGCCCCATGCCCGCCC
>JAMWZF010000140.1 GCA_024304875.1 Paracoccaceae bacterium | reverse complement strand
TTGGTGTAGAGCGTCAGCTCGCCCTCCTCCTGCGCCGCGGCGATGGTCGCATCGTCCTGCGCCGCCGCGAAGCCGGGCAGGACGGTCAAGGCCATGCCGGCAGCCAGGATCAGGCGCCGGGATGGGCGGGTTGCAAATGAAGTCATGGTTCTCCTCCCTAGTGCTGGACCCGCCCCGAGGGGGTCAGGTCGTGATCCGGCGCTGTGCGCGCCGCGTGACGTACAGCATCAGTCCGACAAGGCTCGAGCTGATCGCCGTGATGATAAGGGCAAGCGCCGCGACCTGCGGGAAATTGCCAAAGTTCCAGAAATCCAGCAGCACACGGCCGATCACCGGGTTGCGCGTCCCCGACAGGAACGCTGCGGCCGTCACCTCGCCCACCGTATGCACGAAGACCATTATCCAGCCCGCAACGAGTCCCGGTGCCGCCAGCGGCAGGAGGATTTTCCACAGGGTGACCAAATCGCTGGCCCGGCTCACCCGCGAGGATTCGCCGAGCTCCGCCCCGATCGACGCCGCCGCTGCTGCAGCCGCCCGACCGGCGTAGGGCAGCGTCATGACGATGAACGCGATGAACAGGATGGTCGTCGTCCCGTAGAGGCGGAGCGGCGGCGCCGAGAACGCGAGGATGAAGGCCACACCGATCACCGTGTGCGGGATCGTTGCCGGCAGCGCCGTCAGGGCGTCTGCCATCCGTCGTGCCCCGGGCGAGCGACTGAAATGCAGCATGGCGGCGCCGGTTATCAGCATGTTGACAGACGCCACGGCGAGGCCCAGCGTCAGGCTGTTGACCAGTCCCGACACGGTGTACTCGTTCTCGAACAGGACATGTCGGAAGTTGTCGAGGGTCAGCGTCTCCAGCACGATGCGCGGGCTCCAGAACGGCTGGAGCGAGACCAGCAGCAGCCCGAGCAGCGGCAGGATCGCCGTCACCAGCATGTAGAATGCCGCCAGGCCCCGCACGACCGGACGGAAGCGCCCCAGCCGGGTCGGTGTCGCGCGAAACCCCTTACCGGACATTGCCGCGTTTCGGCCCGAGCGGATCAGCAGGTTCTGCCCCACCAGCAAGACCTGGACGAAGACCAGCATCATCAGTGCCAAGACTAAGGCTGGGCCGGTCTGTGCCGGGTAGTCCGCAAGCAGCCGGAAGATGAAGACCGACAGCACCTCGATCCGGGCCCCGCCGCCAAGGACTGCCGGCACCGAGAACAGGCTGACGCCCGAGATCACCCCGAGCAGGATCGCTGCTGCGAGGGCCGGCATGACCGCAGGCAGCGTCACCCGGGTCATCGTGCGGAACGGCCCCGCGCCCGAGATGCGCGAGGCTTCCTCGACCGAAGGGTCGAGACGCTGAAGTGCGGCTGAGACGACAAGGTAGACGTACGGAACGGTGTAGATCCCCGTCACGATCACCAGGCCCGACATCGTGTAGATGTCGAATGGCCCTTCGCGCATGGGGATGCCGACCCATTCGAAAGGCGCCCGCAGCGCGTGGTTCAGCAGGCCGACCCGAGGGTCCAGCAGCACCGCCCAGCCGATCACGCCCGCCACCGGCGGCACGATCATCGCGGCCAGGGGCAGTAGCTGGCCAAGCAGGCCTAGGCTTGCGTCGCTGCGCTCGTTGGCCCAAGCGAGGGCCGAGCCGACCACGAGCGCGATGAACGTCGCGCCGGCAACGACGATCGCCGTGTTGCGCAGCACGGCCGGCACGGTCCGTGACAGCTCGCCCTCGGCGATCTGCCGCCAGCCTTCCGCGATGGCCGGTGCCTCACGGACGATGGCGACGATGATGGGGTAGATCACCGCGAAGGCGATCAGGATCAGCAAGGTCCAGAGCAACGCCGAGAAGGGCGTTAGCCGCTTCAGCCGGCCGAGGGCGGCGACGCGGACGAGGGTGGTCAACTCTCTTCCTCCGCCGCGTAGATGCGCGTTCTGGCGGCGGCGAAGCAAACCTCTTGGCCCTCCCCTGCGGGGATCCGGCGCCCGCCGGATGCGCTGCAAATGAGCGTCTCGGAGCCTGTCCGGACCACGTATTCGGTCACCGCGCCAAGGTAGAGCGACCGCTCGACCTCACCCTGAAGTCGGTTGATCTCGCCGGGGATCCCGGCGGCGGCGTGAGGGTCGATGTGACAATGCTCGGGCCGGATCACGACGCTGACAGCATCACCGACGGCCAGGCCGTCGGCGGCGGCCATGCCCCGGATGTCGCCGAAGGTGGTGCGGACGGTCACGACCGCGTCCAAAGCGGCGACCGTCCCGTCGATGGCGTTGGCCGTGCCCACGAAATCGGCGACGTAGCGGCTGGCCGGCCGGTCGTAGATCTCATCCGGCGGCCCCAGCTGCTCGAACCGGCCGAAGTCCATCACGCCGATCCGGTCCGCAAGGGCCAGCGCCTCGGTCTGGTCGTGGGTCACGTAGAGGGCCGAGAAGCCGATCCGGTCCTGAAGGCTCAGAAGCTCGATCCTCAGCCGGTCGCGCACCTTGGCATCGAGGTTCGAGAGCGGCTCGTCGAAAAGAACCAGGCCGTCCCCGGCGACGATGGTACGCGCCAGCGCGACGCGCTGCTGCTGGCCGCCGGACAACTGGCCCGGATAGGCCCCTTCCCGCCCGCCGAGGCCGACGAGGTCGAGCGTCTCGGAGGCGCGGCGCAGGGCGTCCGCCTTGCCGACACCGGAGTTGCGCAGGGGGTAGGCCACGTTCTCGGCGACGGTGAAATGCGGCCAGAGGGCGTAGGACTGGAACACCATGTTGAGGCGGCGACGTTCCGGCGGGATGAATATGCCCTTCTCGGAGCTGAAGACGACCTGGCCGTCGACCACGATCTCGCCGCTGTCCGGCTCCTCGAGGCCGGCGATGCAGCGCAGGAGCGTGGTCTTGCCGCAGCCTGACGGGCCAAGCAGCACCACGAATTCCCCCGCACCGATGTCCAGCGAGACATCGTCCAGCGCGACATGGTCGCCGCGGCGGGTGCGGTAGACCTTGGTCAGGTTGCGGACGGTCACATGGGCGTCCCCGTGGGACGCGCCAGCCGCGACACTGGACACGGCACCGGCGTCGCCGGGCGCGGTCGACTTGTTCATGTTACCTCCCTCCTCCGGCCAGCGCGGGCGGCGCCTCCTCGGCCGGATTGCCAACGGGTTTAACCGCTGTTATCACATAATGCAATTCGCAATCACATTGTGCAATACCAGATTGCGGCAGATCGTTAGGAGGACGACATGGCCAAGGCGCTCGAGGGACTTCGGGTACTGGACCTGACGCATGTCATGGCCGGTCCGTTTTGCACCCGTCAGCTGGTGCTGCTCGGGGCCGACGTCACCAAGGTGGAACGCCCCGGCGAAGGTGACGTGATGCGCTACTACGGACACGACAAACGCTTTGGCCGGAACTCGCCCAATTTCGTCGGCTACAATGCGGGGAAGCGGTCGATCACGCTCGACATCGCATCGCCCGAGGGCGGCGAGGTGCTGCGCGAGCTGGTCCGGCGCTCGGACGTGCTGGACGAGAACTTCCGTCCCGGCGTGATGGAGCGGCGCGGCCTGTCCTGGGAGGACTGCAAGGCGCTCAACCCGAACCTGATCTACTGCTCGATCTCGGGCTACGGCAGCGACTCCCCGCTACGCGACAACCCCGCCTATGACCACATCGCCCAGGCCATGTCGGGGCTCATGTCACTGCAGGGCTCGGAGGGTGATCCGCCCATGAAGGTCGGTTTCCCCCTGATCGACACCTTCGCCGGCCACATGTCGGCCTATGCGATCCTGTCGGCCCTCCTGCGGCGCGAACGGGGCGGGGGCGGCCAGCGGATCGAGGTCTCGATGCTCGACGCCTCCGTCGTGCTGATGTCCTCGATGTTTCTGAAATACCTCGGCACCGGCGAAGTGCCCAAACGGGTCGGTAACCGCGGCTTCAGCCTCTCCGCCACGGCGGACATGTACCAGGCTTCGGACGCCGCGATCTCGATCGGGGCCAACACCAACGCCCAGTTCGAGCGACTCTGCCAGGTTCTGGACCTCACCCATCTGACCGGGGACCCGCGCTACGCGGACCCCCCGGGCCGGTGGGAAAATGCGGGCACGCTCCGCGCCAAGATCCAGGCCGCCTTCGCCACCAAGACCGCCGAGGAATGGGAGGAGCTGTTGAATGCCCACAGCATTCCGGCTGCGAAGGTCCGGGACCTGGCGGACATCGTGAACCACCGACATTTTGAAGGGCGGGACACCTTCCTCGATGTCGAGGTGCCGGCCCTGGATAGGAACATGACCGTGCTGAACGGCGGCTTCTTCGCGGGCGAGGACGGCCCCGGCGACGGCGCGCCGCCTCCGGACCTGGGTGAGCATACCGACGCGGTTCTGGCCGAGCTTGGCTATTCCGAGGCCGAGATCGCCGATTTCCGCGACCGAGGACTGCTGTGATCGCGTTGCAGAAGCAACTGGATGCCCTTGCCGCCGATCCCGAGGCCGAGGCCCGCCGCCATGCGGCTGCGGGTGGCCGGGTGGTCGGCGTCCTCGGCGGCGCGGCGCCGGTGGAGCTGATCGAGGCGGCTGACGCCTTTCCGCTTCGGCTGCGGGGCGATCCCGCTGGCCCGACAGATGCCGCCGACGCGTGGATGGAGCCGGTCCAGGAGGGCGCCCTGCGCTCGATCTTCAACCAACTGCTGACGGGCGGGCTGGACTGGCTCGACCTGATTGTCGTCCCACGCAGCTCGGAGCAGCTGGTGCAGTTCTATCACCTTGCAGAACACGTCCGCGCCGAGGAGCCGGACCTGGCCATGCCGCCCCTGCACCTCGTCAACCTGCTTCAGACGCCGGAGGCGCGCAGCACCCGCTTCAACCGGCGCGAGATGGAGCGGCTGGCCGAAGCGCTTGGCTCCCTGACGGGCACGCGGCCCGATCGGATCCGGCTGCGCGAGGCCATCCAGTGGCGCAACACCCTTCGCCACCTCGCCTCCGAGGTTTCTTCCGCGCGGCGGTCGGCGGACCGGTCGGTCAGCGGACAGGACGCCGCCTTGCTTTTCCTCGCCGGACAGGTCCGTCCGGCACCGCAAGCCGCAGAGATGTTCGGCCGCGCCGGTGACCTCGCCGCGTCCCGGTCCGGTCCGCGCCTTCTGCTGTCGGGCAGCGGACAGGAGAACCCGGGGCTCGTCCGTCTGATCGAGGAGGCCGGCGCCCGCGTCGTGGCCGAGGATCACGACTGGGGCGAGCGCCTCTACGACCACGAGGTGGAGGAGGCACCGGACCCGCTGGACGGGCTGGTACGCCACTACCAGTGCCATGCGCCGACCCCCCGCCTGCCCGTCGGAGTCACCGAGGCCCGCTTCACCGCGCTCCTGGACGCTGCCCGGCCGGACGGGGTCGTCTTTGCGCTGGAAGAGAACGACGACACCCTCGGCTGGGACATTCCACGACGGCTGGATCTTCTGAAGGACCGGGGCATTCCCGCGCTGGTCCTCCTGCGGCTGTCCTTCTTCCGCGAGGATCCCGAGACCGCATCGAAACTGGTGACGTTTCTCGAGCCCCTGAAGGAGGCGACGCGATGAGCGCGAAGACCGAAGAGAGGCCGGCCCCGCCGGGACAGATGGACGTGACGCCGCTGGCCAAGGCCCGGCAGAAAAGCTGGTTCACGGAGTTCCGCCGCCGCGCGATGGACGAAGGCGAGCCCTATGTGATCGCCGCCGCCGTCTCGCCGCACGAAATCTTTCACGCGCTGGACGTGCCGCTGGTCACCAACACCTGGTATTCCTCGATCATCTCGGCCAAGCGGCTGTCACCCCATTACTTCGACCTGATGGACCGACTGGGTTACCACGAGGACCTGCCGCGCTACCTCAGCTTGCCGATGATCTCGACGCTCGACGACGACCCCGAGCGCGCGCCCTATGGCGGGCTGCCGCGCCCGGCCCTGATCCTCGACCGGCTGCGGGGCGACTACGCCCAGCGGATCACGACCGAATGGGCGCGGGCCTTCGACTGCCCGAAGTTCTTTCTCGACGTGCCCGTGCAGAGGCACCTGATCCCCGACTGGTGGCGACATGCCCAGACCGACTGGGAGACGCTCTACGGGACCGAGCGGCTGGACTACCATGTCGAGCAGATCGAGGCGTTGATCGACACGGCCGAGACGGTGACCGGCCGGCGGCTGGACCGCGACGTGCTGACTGAGGAAATGCACCGGATCAACCGCGCCGGCGAACTGCTGGCCGAGGCGCGGGACCTGATCGCGACCAGCCGGCCCTGCCCCGTCGCCCTTCCCGACCAGCTGACCAACGTCATGGCCGCGACTTGGAACCGAGGCTCGCAGTGGTCGGTGGATCACATGCAGGCCTACCGGGACGAAATCGCGAACCGCGTTGAAGACGGCTATGGCATTTGCTCCGGCGAGAAGCACCGCCTGCTCTGGATCAACACTGGCCTGTGGTTCAACACCGCGTTCTACCGCGCCTTTGAGGAAAGCCACGGAGCGGTCTTCGTCTGGTCGATGTATTCCAACTATTTCTCGGACGGGTACCGCAAGTATTTCGAGGGCGACTCCCTACGCGCCCTCGCGGCGCGGTCGATCTCGATGAATGAACAGCTGCACCTGCCGCCCTGGATGGCGGGCTGGATTGAGCAGCAGGCCCGCGATTTCGGCGCCTCCGGGGCCGTGATGCTGACGCCGGTGGGCGACCGCCTCTCGGCTTACGGTACCCGGGCCTGCAAGCGCGCTCTGGAAGCGGCGGGGCTGCCGGTGCTGGAGCTGAGCGCCAGCATGGTGGACGCGCGGCTCTGGGACAACGACGCCATGATCGCCAAGGTCGGCGACTTCATCGAAACACGGATCGAGGGACAGGCATGAGCACGCAGATGAACGCCATCGAGATTGCAGAGCCGGGCGGACCCACGGTGCTGCGCCCCGTGCGGCGCGCCATTCCCGAACCCGCCGAGGGCGAGGTTCTAATCCGCGTCCACGCCGCAGGCCTGAACGGCGCCGATCTTGCCCAGCGCAAGGGGGTCTACCCGCCGCCGCGCGGGACCTCGGACCTGCCCGGGCTGGAGGTTTCGGGCACCGTCGCCGCCGTCGGTAGGGGGGTGGAAGATTTCGAGACGGGCGCGCGCGTCGCCGCGCTCCTGACCGGAGGGGGCTATGGCGAGTACGTCACCGCGCCGGCCGTCCAGGTGCTGACCCTGCCCGATGACATCGACTGGGTCCAGGGCGCGGCGGTGATGGAGACGGCGGCCACGGTCTGGTCGAACCTCTTCGACATCGCCGGCCTCGCCGCCGGGGACCGGGTGCTGATCCACGGCGGCAGCAGTGGGATCGGCACGACCGCGATCCAGCTCGCGCGCCTCGCGGGGGCCGAAGTCTGGTGCACCGCGGGCACCGACGCCAAATGCGCCGCCTGCACCGATCTGGGCGCGGCCCGCGCGATCAACTACCGCTCGGACAGCTTCGCCGAGGCGCTTCGCGCGGACGACACGCCCGGCGCCGATATCATCCTAGACGTGGTGGGAGGCAGCTACCTCGAGGACAACCTTCGATCCCTGCGAGATGGCGGGCGGCTGATGGTCATCGCGCTCAACGGCGGGCGGCACGGGACGCTCGATGTCGGGCGGCTCCTTGCCAAGCGCCTGATGGTGCTCGGCACGACCCTCCGGTCCCGCCCGGTGGCCGAGAAGGCGCGGATCGTGCGGGGGGTCGCGGAGGATGTCTGGCCGCATCTCGCCGCGGGACGGTTCACGCCGGTCATCGACGGCACCTATCCGCTGCACGAGGC
>JAMWZF010000014.1:15342-20344 GCA_024304875.1 Paracoccaceae bacterium | reverse complement strand
GCATTACTTCGGCGTTAGCGCTGCCGAGCTTTCCGCGACCCAGGCCGCCCGGCTTGCCGCCGTCCTGCCCGACCCCAAGGGGCGGAGCGCCTCGGACCCGACGCCCTTCGTCCAGCGCCGCGCGGCGGCGATCCGGGACGGGGCGGCGACCATCGCCGCCGACGGACGCGCCGCCTGTTTCGAGTAGCTTGATTGCCGCCCGCGCATCGGGCATCACGCGGGCATGAACCGCCTTTATCACTACCCGTTGTCGCCGTTCTCCCGGAAGGTCCGCCTCTGCCTGGCCGAAAAGCGCATCGAGGTGGAGCTGGTCGAGGAACGCTACTGGGAGCCGACGCCGGAGTTCCTGCGCCGCAATCCGGCCGGCAAGGTGCCCGTCCTGCGGATGGGATCGCGGATGATGGCGGACAGCGGGGCGATCTGCGAATACCTCGAAGAGACGATTCCCGAACCGCCGCTGATGCCGCGGAATGCCGAGGACCGTTACGAGGTCCGCCGCCTGATCGCCTGGTTCGACGACAAGTTCTACCGCGAGGTGACGAACAAGCTGCTGGGCGAACGGGTGTTCCGCAAGGTGATGAACACCGGCTACCCGGATTCGACGAACGTCAAGGCGGGCGCGCGGGCGATCAAGGACCATCTCGACTACATGGCCCATCTGCTGGACCAGCGCCGCTGGCTGGCGGGGGACAGCCTGAGCCTCGCGGATTTCGCCGCGGCGGCGCACCTGTCCTGCCTCGACTACATCTCGGACGTGGACTGGAACCGGTCGGACACGGTCAAGGACTGGTACGCCAAGATCAAGTCGCGCCCGGCCTTCCGCGGCATCCTCGCGGACAATGTCCCGGGGTTCCTGCCGCCGTCCCACTACGCCGATCTGGATTTCTGATCCGGGGCGGGGCGGGCATCGGCAATCGCGGCGCCTGTGGCCCGCCGCTGCGGGCCTTGCGCCCGGACCCACGGGATACCAATGGATCAAGGAAAGGGGCGGGGTGGAGACCCTGAAGCATAGGCTGGCGCAGGAGGCCCGGGCCGCGGGGTTCGCAGCCATGGGGGTCTGTCGTCCTGACGCCGTGGACGTGGCCGGGCGGCTCGCGACTTTCGTGGAGGAGGGCCGCCACGGCCAGATGGCCTGGATGGCGGAGCGGATGCACTGGCGCGGGGACCCGGCGGCGCTCTGGCCCGAGGCGCGGTCCGTCATCATGCTGGCAGAGCCCTATACGCCGGAGCATGACCCCATGGAGGTGCTGGAGCGTCGGGACCGGGGGGCGATTTCGGTCTATGCCGGGGCGAAGGATTATCACGATGTCGTCAAGAAGAAGCTGAAGACCCTGGCCCGCTGGCTGATCGCCGAGGCGGGCGGCGCGCCGGAGGTGAAGGTCTTCGTCGATACCGCGCCGGTGATGGAGAAGCCGCTGGCCGCCGCCGCGGGTCTCGGCTGGCAGGGCAAGCATACGAACTTGCTTGGCCGCGAGATCGGGAACTGGGTGTTCCTGGGCGCGATCTTCACCACCGTCGAACTGCCTGTGGATGCCCCCGGGAAGGACCGCTGCGGCAGCTGTACCGCCTGCCTGGACGTCTGTCCGACCGACGCCTTTCCGGCGCCCTACCAGCTGGATGCCCGGCGCTGCATTTCCTACCTGACCATCGAGCATAAGGGCCCCGTGCCCGAGGATCTGCGCCCCGGCCTCGGCAACCGGATCTACGGCTGCGACGACTGTCTGGCCGTCTGCCCCTGGAACAAGTTCGCCGCCGAGGCGCGGGACATCCGCTATCGCCATCGTGAAGACCTGTTAGCGCCCCGGCTCGCCGAGCTGGCCGGTCTGGACGACGGGGGGTTCAGGGCCAAGTTTTCGGGAAGCCCGATCAAGCGGATCGGGCGCAATCGTTTCGTGCGGAACGTGGCTTATGCCGTCGGCAATTCGGCCGATCCGGGACTGATCCCGGTGGCAGAGACCTTGTCCCGCGACGCGGATCCGGTGGTGGCCGAGGCCGGCGCCTGGGCCGTGTCCAGACTGAGAAAGGAGACCCGATGACCCGTCTTGCCCTGTCCCTGACCGTGAGTGCGCTTGCCTTCCCTGCCGCTGCGCAGGACGACCAGTTCTACGAGCCCGCCTTCCCCGAGCAGACCCGCGCCCCGGAGGCCGCTCCGACGGCGGTGGACACCGAAGTGATGGTGACCGGCCTCGACACGCCCTGGGGCATCGCTGCTCTTCCGGGTGGACAGTACCTCGTCACCGAGCGTCCGGGCACCCTCCGCCGGGTGGACGAGAGCGGGACGATCTCTGCGCCGATCGAGGGCGTGCCGGAGGTGGACGCCCGCCGTCAGGGAGGTCTGCTCGACGTCATGGTGGCCGATGACTTCGCCGAGACCCGCCGCGTCTGGCTGACCTATGCCAAGGAGGTCGAGGGTGGTACCGTGACGGCCGCCGCCACCGGCGTTCTGACCGAGGACATGACGGCGCTGGAGGACGTTCAGGACATCTTCGTCCAGCACCCGCCGTCGCCAACGCCGATGCACTACGGCAGTCGGATCGTCATGGCGCCCGACGGCGAGACCGTCTTCCTCACCACCGGAGAGCATTCGACCGAGCAGGAGCGCGTGCTGGCCCAGGACCTGACCACGACCTACGGGAAGATCATCCACGTCGATCCGCTGACCGGCGAGGCGCCCGACAGCAATCCCTTCGTCGGGGAGGAGGGCGTCGACACCATCTGGTCCTACGGCCACCGCAACGTGCAGGGCGCCGCGATCGGGCCCGATGGCGATCTCTGGACCATTGAACATGGGCCCCAGGGTGGAGACGAGCTCAACCGTCCGGAGCCCGGCCTCAACTACGGGTGGCCGGTGATCTCCTACGGAGTGAAATACAGCGGCTCCGAGGTCGGCGAGGGCATCACCGCGCAAGAGGGCATGGAGCAGCCGGTCTACTACTGGGACCCGGTCATCGCGCCCGGAGGAATGACCTTCTACGACGGCGGGATGTTCGACTGGGAGGATGACCTCCTGATCAGCGGCCTCGTCGGCAACGCGCTCGTCCGGCTGACGCTCGAGGACGGGATGGTCACCGGCGAGGAACGCATCGCCGAGGGCATCGGCCGGGTCCGCGATGTCGTGGTGGCGGACGACGGGGCGGTCCTGGTCCTGATCGACGCGCCGGCCCCCTTTGGCGAGGTCGTCCGCCTGACCCCCGCCGGGTGAGCCGACTGGCGATGCCTCCCAAACCCCGGTAAGGCGGGTGCATGACCGCATCCGACCTTACCGACGATGCCCAAGCGGCGCCAGCGCAGCGACCCGGGTTGGGCATCCTGCTGATGTGCGCGGCGGTGACCCTGTTCACCGTGATGTCTGCTTTCATCAAGGCCGCAGAACGGGTGCCGGCGGGCGAAGCGATGTTCTTCCGGTCCTTCTTCGCCCTCTTCGTCGTGGCCGGCTGGCTCGCGGCGAGCGGCAACCTCAGGGAAGGAATCCGCACCAAGGCGATCCGGCCGCACGCGGTGCGCGGCATCGTCGGCAGCCTGGCGATGGGCATGGGCTTTGCCGGCCTGCGCTACCTTCCTCTTCCCGAGGTGACGGCGATCAGGTTCCTGACGCCGGTGATCCTGCTGATTCTGGCGGCGGTGATCCTTGGCGAGCGGATTCGGATGGTCCGGATCAGCGCCGTGCTCGTCGGCCTGGTCGGGGTGGTCGTCATCACGGCGCCCCGGTTCTCGGAAGGGCTTGCAAGCACGGCCGCGCTGGGGGCCATACTGACGCTGGCGTCGGCCTGTGCTGCGGCGCTGGCCCAGGTCTTCGTCAAGGCGATGTCCGGCACAGAGTCCACAGCCGCCATCGTGTTCTGGTTCTCCTGCACTTCGGCCGTCCTGTCCCTCCTGACGGCGCCCTTCGGCTGGGTGATGCCCGGTCCGGAAGAGGCCGCGCTCCTGGTCGGGGCGGGTCTCATCGGTGGGGTCGGGCAGATCCTGCTCACCTCGTCGTACCGGTTCGCCGATGCCGGCGTGGTGGCACCTTTCACCTACGTCTCCATGCTGTGGTCCGTTGTCATCGGGTATTTCTGGTTCCGCGAGATACCGACCCTGCCGATGCTTGCCGGATCGGCCCTGATCATCCTCGCCGGCATCGTGATCGTCTTGCGCGAAAGGCAGATCGGCCGGGGCGAAACGGCCCGCCGCAAGGTCGCGGCGAAGGGACTGCAGTAGAAATCCGCTCCGCAAGTGTTTAAGTTCGGAGTCCCGCATCAAGAACACGGAGGAGTTTTCGATGCAGCGACACATCACTGACTTGACCCGCCAGAGCTATGAGTCCGGCCGAGCGGCGGCATACGCCAGGCTGGAACGTGCCGAACGGCCCCATCCCGCGTCGCTTCAACTTCAGCACCGGGCGCGGAAGGGAACGATGGACATGCGACTGAAACAGTTCCTGAGGGTGGCTCGGGGTCACCTGGCCTGACATGGGTCCGCATTAGGGATTGCTCAACTCCCTGCTGCTAGGCGTCTCCGGGTCTCCGAACCCCGGGGGCGCTGTCTTGCGGAGCAGGGTCGAGAGCATGTCCGACGTCGAAATCAAGAACGAGGAACGGCCGTTCAAGGTGGAACAGCTGTTCTACTCTCGCACGGACGGGCGCGGGGTGATCCAGTCCGGGAACTGGGTGTTCCAGCGCGTCTCGGGCTTCGATTGGGAGGAACTGATCGGTGCGCCGCACAAGCTCGTGCGCCATCCGCACATGCCCAAGGGCGTCTTCTACCTGCTCTGGGACCGGATCAAGGCGGGCAAGCCCACCGCGGCCTACGTGATGAACCGTGCCAAGGACGGGACCTACTACTGGGTCCTGGCCAATGTCACGCCGGTCGATGGCGGCTATTTCTCGGTCCGTCTCAAGCCGACGTCCGACATGCTGCCGATGGTCAGGGCGCTCTACGCCGATCTGCTGGAGAGGGAGAAATCCGCGCAGGTGAGCCCTGCCGACAGCTGCGAGGAACTGCTGCGCCGCCTGCGTGAGAA
>JAMWZF010000014.1:0-15332 GCA_024304875.1 Paracoccaceae bacterium | reverse complement strand
GCGTGAGAAGGGTTATGCCCATTACGGCGATTTCGCCGCCGCTGCGATGAATACCGAAACGACCTGCCGGGCCAAGGCGGTCGAGATGGACGAGGGTCACAGACCCGCTCGATTCCGCGCCATTCACGCGGCGGTCGAGGAGGTCAGCAAGTCCATGGCCAAGGTCGTCCGAACCTTCCACGGGATCCGGATGGTCCCCTCGAACATGCGGATCATCGCGGCACGGCTGGAACCGACCGGCGGACCGATCAGCACCATCGCGGTGAATTATTCCATCATGGCCCGCGAGATGCAGGACTGGATCAAGAATTTCCTCGAAAGCGATGATAGCGGTTTCATCCAGATGCGCCGCGCTATCGCCCGGGCGATGTACCTGACCGCCGCCGCCGGTTTGCAGCGTGAAGTGGCGGACACGCTCGACAATGAACGTCGAGGTGCAGGTCACAACAACAACGAGGTGGAGCGCGATCTGCTGGTCGGCCTGGCTTCGAAGTACGATGAGGACGCCTATCAGGCCCTGCGCGAACTGGGCCGCAGTGCCCGGCAACTGTCTCGGGAGCAGGGGGAGATGAAGCGCTACGTCACCGGCCTGGCCTCTACGCGGACGCTCTGCCGGGTCGAGAATGCGCGGCTGGGAGACAACGGCGGCTCGCTTGACAGCATCGTGGAAAGCCTCGACGAGTTCCAGGCCGCCATCGACGCAGAGCTTACCAGGATTTCGCAGCAGAACCAGTTGATCCAATCGAACATCGACTTGCTGCTGGAGGGGCAGGACAAGGTTCCGACGCCGTTGCTGTCAGGCAAGGCTCCGGCCAAAACGGGGCCGGCGTCCGCCTCTGCGGCGGCCTGATCGACGGCAGGTGAAGCACCTGTCCGGCTCTCGGGCGGAGCGGCGCATTGGGCAGACCTGCCGGTCGACGCCAGCCGCAGCCGCGGCGCGACTGCGGCCAGGCGGTCGCGCGGGCTGCTATACACCCCCGTCAATACCCGGCGGTGCGAAAGTCGCGTTACCCTTGTCGGTCAGGCACGGACCAGCGCCTCGTAGGTCTTGACCATGTCCTTGGCGAGCGCGCCGACCTCGAAATTGTAGTCGCCGATCTGGCCGACGGGTGTGACCTCGGCCGCAGTGCCGGTGAGCCAGCATTGCTCGAAGCCTTCCATCTCGCCCGGCTCGATGTGCCGCTCGATGACCTTGATCTGCCGGTCCTCAAGGAGGCCGATGACCGTCTGGCGGGTCAGGCCGTTCAGGAAGCAGTCCGGCTTGGGGGTGTGCACCTCGCCGTCCTTGACGAAGAAGATGTTGGCGCCCGTCGCCTCGGCAACGTAACCGCGGTAGTCCATGAAGAGGGCGTCCGAGCAGCCCTTGGCCTCGGCGATATGCTTGGACGCGGTGCAGATCATGTAGAGACCGGCAGCCTTTGCGTGGACCGGCGCCGTCTCGGGCGAGGGGCGCTTCCACTTGGCGATGTCGAGCTTGGCGCCCTTCATCTTTGCATCGCCGTAGTAATCGCCCCAGCCCCAGGTCGCGATGGCCATGCGAACCGGGTTGCGCGAGGACGACACACCCATGTCCTCGCCCGCGCCGCGCCAGGCGAGGCAGCGGACGTAGGCATCGGTGAGGCCGTTGGCGGCGAGGGTTTCGACCTTCGCGGCCTCGATCTCGTCCACGGTGTAGGGAATCTCCATGTCCAGTTCGCGGCCCGAGAACAGCAGCCGCTCGGAATGCAGGCGCGACTTGAAGATCGTGCCACCGTAGGCCCGCTCACCCTCGAACACGGAGGAGGCATAGTGCATGGCGTGGGTCAGGATGTGGACATTGGCCTCGCGCCAGTCCACCAGTTGCCCATCCAGCCAGATCTTGCCGTCCCGATCGTCGTAGCCCGCCATCGAATCCTCCCACGATGTTTGCAATTGTTGCGCCAGACAGGTCCGGACCGGACATAAAGTTGCGCAAAATCGTCGAATTGCTACCAGTCCGCCCTTGGAATGTCAACAAGGCTGACGTATTCTCCCCAGACCATGCGAGGCCGGGAGGAGCAATCGTGCAGGGCCAAGGGGATACCGGTCAGAACCTTCTGTTCCTGACCGACGACCAGTTGCGCAAGGGCATCGAGGCGATGTTCTTCGCCTATCGCGGGTTCACCGCCGACCCCGACCGGATCCTCGCCACGAGAGGTTATGGCCGCGCCCATCATCGCGCGATCCATTTCATCCACCGCAGCCCCGGCACGACGGTGAACAACCTGATGTCGATCCTCGGTGTGACAAAACAGTCTCTCAATCGTGTCTTGCGCACCCTGATCGCGGACGGTCTTGTCCTCAGCAAGGTCGGGACGAGGGACAAGCGCGAACGCCATCTGACCCTGACCGACGACGGCGCCGCCCTCGAGCGGGCCCTGTCGGATGCCCAGCGTGACCGGATGCGCGCCGCCTACCGGGCGGCCGGCCCGGCGGCCGTGGCGGGATTCCGGCAGGTATTGGAGGCCATGATGGACGAAGACCTGCGCCGGCATTTCGCGGCGCTGGCCGAACGGGGGGTATAGGGACATGGCCGGAGACGAGGCCCATATCCTGATCGTGGACGACGACGAGCGGATCCGCGGGCTGCTTCAGAAGTATCTCGTGCGCAACGGTTTCCTCGTCAGCGCGGCCCGCGATGCCGCCCATGCCCGGCGCATCCTGTCTGGTCTGGAGTTCGACCTGATCGTCCTCGACGTGATGATGCCGGGCGAGGATGGCGTGGCCCTCTGCCGCGACCTGCGCCAGAGCCTCGGCACCCCGATCCTCCTGCTGACCGCCAAGAGCGAGACGGAGGACCGGATCGCCGGCCTCGAGGCCGGGGCGGACGACTATCTCTCCAAACCCTTCGAGCCGAAGGAGCTGCTGCTGCGGATCAACGCGATCCTGCGCCGGGTCCCGGCCGAGGCCCCGGCCAGCACGGTGCCGAAGGTCCTTCACCTTGGCACCCTGCGCTACGACATCGAGCGGGGTGAGATGTGGCAGGGCGAGGACCTCGTCCGCCTGACCGCGACCGAGAGCCACCTGATGCGGATCTTCTCGGCCAGTCCGGGCGAGGCCCTGAGCCGGACCCATCTTGTCGAGCAGCTGGGCCGGTCCGGCGGGCAGGCGCAGGAGCGGGCGGTCGACGTGCAGATCACCCGCTTGCGCCGCAAGCTCGAGGCCGATCCCAAGCAGCCCCGATACCTGCAGACCGTCCGCGGCGCAGGTTACATGCTGGCGCCCGATTGATCCTGGGAATGCCGAAGCAGGGCCGGGCTTGCAGGTCCCGACCCATTGCGTTTTGACTTGGCCCCATGTCTGTCGCCCTGATTTCCCACGAGGCCTGCGCCGGCCATGTCACGCCGCCGGGTCATCCCGAACAGGTGGCGCGTCTGGATGCCGTGATCTCGGCGCTCGAGGGCATGGACCTTGTCCGGGTCCCAGCGCCGATGGCGGCGGAGGATGATCTGCTGCGCTGTCATCCGGCGGCCTACCTGCAGGCGATCCGCAGCGCCGAACCGGAGGAGGGCTGGGCCCAGATCGACGCCGATACCTTCCTGTCGCCGGGCTCTGTCGAGGCGGCCCTGCGCGCCGCCGGGGGCGTCGTTCGGGCCGTCGACATGGTTCTTGGCGGCGAGGTGCCCCGCGCGTTCAGCGCCGGTCGCCCGCCCGGTCACCATGCCGAGAGAGAGACGGCGATGGGCTTCTGCCTGTTCGGCAACGTGGCGATCGGCGCGAAACATGCTCTCGATCATCACGGTCTGAAACGGGTCGCTATCGTCGACTTCGACGTCCATCACGGCAACGGCACCCAGGACCTGATGTGGGACGAGCCCCGTTGTCTGACCGTGACGTCGCACCAGTTTCCCCTTTGGCCCGGCACGGGGAAGAGGGACGAGGACGGCGCTTTCGACAATGTCCTGAACCTGCCCCTTCCACCCGGATCGGACGGGGCGCACATGCGCCGGGTCTACAGGGCCGAGGTCTTTCCGCGCCTGGAGGAGTTCGAGCCGGAGTTGATCCTGATCTCGGCCGGTTTCGACGCCCATATCGACGATCCGCTGGCGAACCTAGAATGGCAGACCCAGGACTTTGCCTGGCTCACCAGGGAGCTTTGCCGGATTGCGCAAGAACACTGCGGGGGCCGTGTGGTCTCTGCCCTCGAAGGCGGCTATGACCTGACCGCCCTGGGCGAGAGCGTCGCCGCCCACGTGGCCGCACTGATGGAGGGGTAGATGACCGACAAGCCCGTCGAGGAGATGAGTTTCGAGGAAGCGATGGCCGCGCTGGAGCAGGTCGTCACCCGGCTGGACCGGGGCGACGTGCCGCTGGAGGAGTCGATCGCCCTCTATACGAGGGGGACCGAGCTGAAGGCCCGGTGCGAAAAGAAACTGAAGGACGCCGAGGAGAAGGTCGCCAAGCTGTCTCTCGACGCCAGCGGCCAGCCCACGGGGACCGAGCCCTTCGATGCCGGCTGATAGCCTGACGGCGGCGCTGGCCGGGACGAGGCAGTACATCGAAGGCCTTGTTGCCGGGGCGCTGGACGGTCAGGCCGGGCCGGTGCCGGAGGCGATGCTCTACGCGGTGGCGGGCGGCAAGGCGTTGCGCGGGTTCCTGGTACTCGAGAGCGCCGCCCTGCACGGTGTCGACCGCGAGAGGGCGGGCCCGGCAGCGGCGGCGATCGAATGCCTGCACGCCTACTCCCTCGTCCACGACGACCTGCCCTGCATGGATGATGACGACCTGCGCCGGGGCCGTCCCACGGTGCATCGCAAGTGGGACGAGGCGACAGCGGTGCTGACCGGAGATGCGCTGCAGGCTCTGGCGTTCGAAATGGTGATGATGGCCGACTGCCCGGCGGAAGCTCGGGTCGACCTGACACTGTCCCTCGCCCGCGCCTCGGGCGTGAGCGGGATGGTGGGCGGGCAGGCCGCGGACATGGCGGCGGAGGCGGCGGCTACGCCCCTTGCCCTCGAGGACATCGAGGCCCTTCAGCGCGACAAGACCGGCGCCCTGCTGACCTGGGCCGCGACGGCGGGCGCCCGGCTGGCGCAGGCCGATCCCGACCCGCTGACGGCCTATGGAAATGCCCTCGGCCTGGCCTTCCAGATCTGGGACGATGTCCTCGACGTGGAGGGCGATGTCGCGGACATGGGCAAGGCCGTGGGCAAGGACGAAGGAAGGGGCAAGGCGACCTTCGTCTCCCTGCTCGGCCTCGATGAGGCGAAGCGCCGCGCTGAGGCGCTGATTGTCAACGCCTGCGATGCCCTATCTGTCTATGGGGAGAGCGCGTCCCGTTTGCAGGATGTGGCGCGTTTCGTTATCGCCCGTCGGACCTGAAGGACCTGACTGATGACCGACCGACCCCAGACCCCGATCCTCGACCGCGTGCGCCTTCCTGCGGACCTCAAGGCGCTGACAGATGGCGAGCTGTATCGGCTGGCCGACGAGTTGCGGGCCGAGACGATCCACGCGGTGAGCCAGACCGGCGGGCATCTGGGCGCAGGCCTTGGCGTGGTTGAACTGACGGTGGCACTGCACGCCGTCTTCGACACGCCGCGGGACAAGCTGATCTGGGACGTGAGCCACCAGTGTTATCCGCACAAGATCCTGACCGGCCGCCGGGACCGGATCACGACCCTGCGCCAGAAGGACGGTCTCAGCGGCTTCACCAAGCGGTCCGAAAGCCCCTACGACCCCTTCGGTGCGGCTCATTCGTCGACCTCGATCTCGGCTGCTCTGGGCTTCAAGGTGGCGGCGGACCTCGGCGGCGATCCGGGCGATGCGATTGCCGTGATCGGCGACGGGGCGCTGAGTGCGGGCATGGCCTACGAGGCGCTGAACAACGCGGGGCACCAGGGCCGCCGGTTGATCGTCATCCTGAACGACAACGAGATGTCGATTGCGCCGCCGGTGGGGGCGATGTCGTCCTACCTGTCCCGCCTCTATGCCGGCGCGCCGTTCCAGGAGTTCAAGGCGATGGCGAAGGGCGCGCTCAGCTTCCTTCCGCCGCCGCTGGCCGACGGCGCGCGCCGGGCGAAGGACCTGTTCAAGCACATGACCGTTGGCGGCACCCTCTTCGAGGAGCTGGGCTTTTCCTACGTCGGCCCCATCGACGGGCACGACATGGAGCAGTTGCTGGCTGTGCTTCGGACGGTGAAGTCCCGCGCGACCGGGCCGATCCTGATCCATGCGATTACCAAGAAGGGCAAGGGCTACGCCCCCGCCGAGCATGCCGCCGACAAGGGCCACGGTGTGTCGAAGTTCGACCCCCGGACCGGCGAGCAGAAGAAGGCGGTGTCGAATGCGCCGGCTTATACGAGGGTGTTTGCGGATACGCTGATCAAGCTGGCCGAGACCGATCCGAAGATCGTGGCGGTGACCGCCGCGATGCCGGACGGCACGGGGCTGGACCGGTTCATGGCCCGCTATGCCAGCCGGTGTTTCGACGTCGGAATTGCGGAGCAGCACGCGGTGACCTTCTCCGCCGGGCTGGCCGCCGGGGGGATGAAGCCCTTCGCGGCGATCTATTCGACCTTCCTGCAGCGCGGCTACGACCAGGTTGTGCATGACGTGGCGATCCAGCGGTTGCCGGTGCGCTTTGCCATCGACCGCGCGGGTCTGGTCGGCGCGGACGGGGCGACGCATGCGGGGTCGTTCGACGTGGCCTACCTCTCCAACCTGCCGGGTTTCGTCGTGATGGCCGCGGCGGACGAGGCGGAGCTGGTGCGCATGGTCGCCACGGCGGCGAGCCACGATGACGGCCCCATCGCCTTCCGCTTCCCAAGGGGCGAGGGGGTGGGTGTCGAGATGCCCGAAAACCCCGAACCGCTGGAGATCGGCAAGGGCCGGATGATCCGCGAGGGCAAGGGCGTCGCCATCCTGTCCTTCGGCGCGCGTCTGGCCGAGGTGATGAAGGCCGCCGAGGCGCTGGAGGCGCGGGGCATCGCGCCGACGGTGGCCGATGCCCGCTTCGCCAAGCCGCTGGATACGGATCTGATCGACCGGCTGGCGGCGGAGCACGAGGCGCTCATCACCATCGAGGAGGGCGCGATCGGCGGGTTCGGCAGCCATGTCGCACAGCACCTCGCCGAGGCGGGGGCCTTCGACACGGGGCTCAAGTTCCGCTCGATGGTGCTGCCCGACACCTTCATCGACCAGGCCTCGCCCGCCGACATGTACGCGGTGGCGAAACTGTCGGCTGGGGATATCGAGGCGAAGGTGCTGTCGGTGCTGGGGGTGGAGAGCCTGTCGAAGCGGGCCTGACCTACTTCGGCGGCAGCCGCGACTCGATCGCCTCGAGCCGCCGCAGCACCTCGTCCCGGTAGCTGCCCGTCGCGGCGTCGGCCTCTTCGTTGTGGGCGTCCTGCATGGAGTTCACGATCAGGCCGACCAGCAGGTTCACCACCGCGAAGGTCGTCAGCATGATGAAGGGCACGAAGAAGAGCCATGCTTCCGGGTAGACCTCGAGCACCGGGCGGACGATGCCCATGGACCAGGACTCCAGCGTCATGATCTGGAACAGGGTGTAGAGCGAGGCGCCGAGAGAGCCGAACCAGTCCTGGAACTGGGCCGCCTGTTCGGGCGAGCAGGCCGCGCAGTCGCCGCCGAAAAGTTTCGTCGCCATGACGGCGCCGATGTAGAAGATGATCCCCATCAGCAGGAAGACGCTGCCCATGCCGGGCAGGGCGGTGATGAAGCCCTCGACCACCCGGCGCAGGCGCGGCGCGACCGAGACGATGCGCAAAAGGCGCAGGATCCGCAGGGCGCGGAGGACCGACAGGCCCTGACCGGCGGGGACAAGCGCGATGCCGACGATGATGGTGTCGAACCAGTTCCAGCCGGAGCGGAAGAAGGCGGTGCGCTGGGCGAAGAGTTTGAGCAACAGTTCGACCACGAAGAAGGCGAGGCAGGCCCCGTCGAGCGTCTCGATCAGCGGGCCGACCTCGGCCATGACGGGGCGCGAGGTTTCCAGCCCGAGGATCACCGCGTTGAACAGGATCACGGCCATGACCGTGTTCTGGAAGGCTGGCGTTGCGATCAGTCTCTCAACGCGTTCTCGAAGCGTCATGGGTGTCCCCGTCCCGGTTTCGCACGATATGGGGCCGGCGCCGCAGCGCGGCAAGCGCTATCCGTCCTCGGCCTCAAGCAACGCGCGCAGCCCGTCGCGGTAGGTTGGATATTTGAGCGTCACCCCCAGCTCCTCCTTGATCCGGCCGTTCCGGACCTTCTTGGACTCCGCATAGAAGCTGCGGGCCATCGGCGTCATCTGGGCGGTCTCGAAATCCTCTTCCGGCGGCAGGGGCAGGTTCAGGAGTTCGGCGGCGTAGCCGATCACGTCCTGCGGCGGGGCCGGGTCGTCGTCGCAGAGGTTGTAGACGCGCCCGGGGTTCGGCCGGGCGATGGAGGCAGCGAGGACCTGGGCGATGTCCTCGACATGGATGCGGGAAAAGACCTGGCCGGGCTTCACGATCCGCCGGGCGGTGCCGGCCCGGACCTTGGCGAAGGGGCCGCGGCCGGGGCCATAGATGCCGGCGAGGCGGAAGATGTGGAGCGGCAGGTTCAGGGCCTGCCAGCCGGCCTCGGCGTCGACCCGGTGCCGGCCGCGTTTGGTCGAGGGATCGAGGGGCGTGTCCTCGTCCACCCAGTCGCCGTCGTGGTCGCCATAGACGCCGGTGGTGGAAAGGTAGCCGGCCCAGTCGAAGTCATGCGCCGCGATCTGGTCGCCGAGAGCGTTCAGCACCGGATCGCCCTCCGGCCCCGGCGCGACGGAGGTCAGCAGGTGAGTCGCTTCGGCCAGCGCGGGGCCAAGGTCGGCCCCCGGCCAGATCAGCGGCTCCACCCCCTCGGAGGCGATCACCGCCGCCTTGTCTTCCGACCGGACCGTGCCGATCACGCGCCACCCCTGCGGCACCAGAAGGCGGGCAAGGGCGCGGGCGGAATAGCCGTGGCCGATGGAGAGGAGCGTGCTCATGCGCCCAGACCTGCGGCAGGCGGCCGGGAATGGCAAGCGGGCAGCGCCCGTCTTGCGCATGTCACTCTATTTGTGCATATGCACGAGATGTTGACCGACGTTTTCTTCCCCCCGATTGACCGACAGACCCGCGAGGCCGGCCATGAGTGCTGACGGCTCTTCCGGCTTCCTGTCCCCGAACGTGCCCCGCGCCGAGGCTTTCGACGAGCCCAAGGCCGCCGTCGCCCGGCTGATCGAGCTCTACACCGCTGCGGCCGACTTCCTCTGCGAGAAGTTCGTCGGCACTCTGACAGAGGGCCGGCCCGAGGGCCGCTACCGCGCGTATTACCCCGAGATCCGGCTGACCACGACGAGCTTTGCCGCCGTCGACAGCCGGTTGTCCTTCGGCCACGTGTCCCTGCCCGGGACCTATGCCACGACGATCACACGGCCGGATCTCTTCGCCGGCTACCTCGAACAGCAGATCGGCCTGCTGATCCAGAACCACGGCACGCCCATCGTGATCGGCCCTTCGGCCACGCCGATGCCTGTGCATTTCGCCGTGGCCAACGACCCGGCCCTGACCGTGCCGCAGGAAGGCGCGCTGGAGTTCCCGTTGCGCGACGTCTTCGATGTGCCGGACCTCAGCACCACCCACGACGACATCGTCAACGGCTACGGGTTCACCTATCCCGACGGATCGCAGCCGCTCGCGCCCTTCACTGCACAGCGGATCGACTATTCGCTCGCCCGGCTCGCCCACTACACCGCGACGGCGCCCGAGCATTTCCAGAACCACGTCCTCTTCACCAACTACCAGTTCTACGTCGAGGAGTTCGAGGCCTTCGCCCGGACGGCCCTTTCCGATCCCGACAGCGGCTACACAGCCTTCGTGGGCCCGGGGAACGTGGAGATCACCGACCCCGAGGCCGGGATGCCGGTGCCGGCCAAGCTGCCGCAGATGCCGACCTATCATCTCAAGCGCGAAGGCAGCGCCGGGATCACGCTGGTCAACATCGGCGTCGGCCCCTCCAACGCCAAGACGGCGACGGACCACATCGCCGTGCTGCGCCCGCACGCCTGGCTGATGGTCGGGCATTGCGCCGGGCTGCGGAACTCGCAGCGGTTGGGCGACTTCGTCCTGGCCCACGGCTACCTGCGCGAAGATCACGTCCTCGACGACGACCTGCCGGTCTGGATGCCCATTCCCGCACTGGCCGAGATCCAGATCGCGCTGGAAGAGGCGGTGGCCGAGGTGACCGAGCTGGAAGGCTACGAGCTGAAGCGCATCATGCGGACCGGCACCGTCGCCACCATCGACAACCGCAACTGGGAACTGCGCGACCAGTCCGGCCCGGTGCAGCGCCTGTCGCAGTCGCGGGCCATCGGCCTCGACATGGAAAGCGCAACCATCGCGGCGAACGGGTTCCGCTTCCGGGTTCCCTATGGGACGCTTCTCTGCGTGTCCGACAAGCCGCTGCATGGCGAGCTGAAACTGCCCGGCATGGCCTCGGATTTCTACAAGACCCAGGTGGCCCGCCATCTGATGATCGGGGTCCGCGCGATGGAGCGTCTGCGGGACATGCCGCTTGAGCGGATTCACAGCCGGAAACTGCGCAGTTTCGAGGAAACGGCCTTTCTCTAGGGGTCGGCGGGGGTCCGCGAGAGCAAAAAAGGGCCGATTGTGGCTCAAAACCCCTATTTTTCTTGCTTTGAGCGCCCACAAATTGTTGTGGGGGCCTACTACATCGCGTTAAATGTCCGAACATAAAGCCCAAGATCGGGCAAACGAGGAGACAGACACATGGCCAAACCCATGACCAAGACCCAGCTTGTGGCCGCGCTTGCCGAGGAGATGGGCAGCGACAAGAAATCCGCCGGCGCCGCTCTCGACGCGATCACCGGCATCATCACCAAGGAAGTCAGCGCCGGCGGCGCCGTGACCCTGCCCGGCGTCGGCAAGATCTACTGCCGCGAGCGCCCCGAGCGGATGGTCCGCAACCCGGCCACCGGCGAGCAGATCAAGAAGGACGCCGACAAGGTGGTCAAGATGACCATCGCCAAGGCCCTGAAGGACAGTGTGAACGGCTGATCCTGTCGGATCATCAAGCGACTGACTGGGCCGTCCTCTGGGGCGGCCTTTTCATTTGGCGGACAAGGTGCCGACCAGAATTCGCTGCGCAGCAGGGGTCATGGTGACGGAGATGAATTCTGCGGCACGCGACGCTGAAGTTCAGTAAAAGAGAGCATACCGACGCAATCGCATTGCATGCTATTTAAACACTTTATATAGTCATAAATGTAAATCTGCAGGTGCTTGTCCATGTCCGACTTCGCCACCTTCTCCGCCGGCTATCGCGTCGCCCAGATGGCCCGCCTCTTCGAGCAGGCACTGGCCGAAGCCCTTCGCCCGCACGGGCTCACCCCCGGCCAATTTCCCACCCTTCTCGCTCTTTGGCACCGGGACGGCCAGACCCAGGCCGAGCTGGTCCGCGAGATCGGGATCGAGCAGCCGACCCTTGCCCTGACGCTGAGCCGGATGGAACGGGACGGGTTGATCACCCGCGAACCCAACCCGGCCGACAGCCGGTCACGGATCATCCATCTGACCCGACACGCGCGGTCCCTGAAGGAGGATGCGATCGCAGCAGCCGCCAGCGTCAATGCCCGTGCCCTCGCCGAGATCGAAGACGAGGAGGCCGAGCTCTTCATGGATCTTTCGGCCCGGATCGTCTCCACCCTGCGGGAACGCACCGATTGACGGCTGGTCCTTCCCGTTAGCGATTGCTAGCAGGCGACGAGCAAGCAGCGAGGCAGGCATGGACATTCGCGGACTGGGGGCGGGGATCGCCTTTGCCATCATGTGGGCCTCGGCCTTCACCTCGGCCCGGGTCATCGTGCAATACGCGCCGCCGCTGACGACGTTGTCACTGCGCTTCCTGATCTCGGGCCTGCTGGGCGTCGGCATCGCCCTCCTGCTGGGCCAGTCCTGGCGCCTCACCCGGAAACAGTGGATCGCGACCTTCATCTTCGGTCTCTGTCAGAACGGCCTCTACCTCGGCCTCAACTTCGTTGCGATGCAGACGGTGGAGGCCTCGCTGGCGGCGATCATCGCCTCGACCATGCCGCTGATCGTGGCGATCGCCGGCTGGGCGATCTTCCGCGAACGCCTGCCTCTGCTTGGCGCAGCAGGATTGGCTGCCGGGGTCGTGGGCGTGGTCATCATCATGGGCGCACGCCTGTCCGGCGGGGCGGATCTCTATGGCGTGGTGCTCTGCGGTCTCGGTGTCCTGTCCCTCGCCGTGGCGACCATGGCGGTGCGGGGGGCGTCCTCGGGCGGAAACTACCTGATGGTCGTCGGGCTGCAGATGCTGGTGGGCGCGGTGGCGTTGGCCGCCGTGGGCCTGCCGACCGAGAGGCTGGAGGTCACATGGAACTGGCAGCTGATCGTCTCCTTCATCTACACGACGCTGGTGCCGGGATTGGCTGCCACCGTAACGTGGTTCTGGCTGGTCAACCGGATCGGCGCCGTCCGGGCGGCGGTGTTTCACTTCCTGACGCCCTTCTTCGGGGTCGCAACGGCGGCGGTCCTTCTGGGCGAGGCGCTGGGGCCGCGGGACGTCCTTGGCGTCGCGGTCATCATGCTGGGGATCCTCGCGGTGCAGCTGTCGCGGCAGAAGCCGAAGGCCCCCGCCGCGGTGTGACGGGGGCCTTGGCCGGTCAGGCGACCTTCTTGGCGTCCAGCTGGTCCTGCGCGCCCACGGCCTGAACCGAGGCCCGCGCCGTGACGCGGCCGAACCAGGCCCGGATCGCGGGATGCTCGGGCAGGTAATCCCGGAACCACATGAAGGGCGAGGCCATGAGCAGGTCAGCGGTGCTGAACCCGTCCGGCAGCAGATACTCCCGTCCGTCCGCCAGCGCCGCCGCCATGCGCGCCACCACCTCGTCAAAGCCGCGCAGGCCGGCGGTGATGTAGGGATGCTCCAACTCGGCGGCCTTCATGATGAAGACCGGCTCCACCACATCGCCGTAGTAGGTGAGCCAGGACAGGAACGGCCCGCGCTGGGAGTGGCCGGTGGGGCGGATGCCGGGGGCGTCGGGGAAGAGGTCGGAGAGGTAGGTCAGGATCGCGGGACGCTCCCAGACATGCACGCCGTCGTGGTCGAGCAGGGGCACCTTGCCCTCGGGGTGCGGGTTGGCCGGGTCGGCCCGGCCGGTGCCGTCGGCGCGGGGAATTTCGGTCAGGCGAAGGGTGACGCGGTCGGTCACCTCCATCTCGTGCAGCGCCATGACGATGGCGGTGGAGCGGGAATTGGGGCTGTGAAAGAGGGTGATCATGGGGTGTCTCCTATGCTGATCTGCCTTCACTCCTAATTGATCCCTGCTGACAGTTTCTGGCATGAGGACGGCATGGCCCGGTCCGATCGCCTCTTTCGCCTGCTTCATGTTATGCGGACGCTGCGCCCGCCGCTCACCGCCGCGCGGCTGGCGGAGGAGACGGGCGTGTCCCCCCGCAGCATCTACCGCGACATCGACGCCTTGCGCGCCGCCGGCGCGCGGATCGAGGGGGAGGCGGGCTATGGCTACACCCTGACCGAGGACTGGGCCCTGCCGCCGCAGAACTTCGACCGGATGGAGATCGAGGCGCTGTCCATGGGCCTGCGCGAGGTGATGCAGTCGGGCGATCCCGAGCTGGCGAAGGCGGCGGAGGCGGCGCAGACCAAGCTGATCGCCCGGATGCCCGAACGCCAGCAGCGCGAGGCGATGGCCTTGGCCCAGCACATCTGGCGGCGCGAGCGGCGGGAGGTGCCGGCGGAGGAGGTCAGCCTCTGTCGCCGGGCCTGCTGGGACGAGGAGGCGCTGGATATCGGCTATGCGGACGCGGAAGGGCGGGTGACGGAGCGGCGGGTCTATCCGTTGCTGGTGGAATTTCAGGACAGGTTCGTCCTGCTGCACGCCTGGTGCTGCCTGCGCCAGGATTTTCGGCAGTTCCGGATGGAGCGGATCAGGTCAGTGACCCGAACCGGCGAAAGCTACCGTCCCCGCCGGGTGCCACTGCTGCGCGACTACCTGCGTCAGCGGCTGGGGTTCGGGGCCGAATTGCCGATCTGACCCCGCGCGCCGCCGGTCTGTGCCCGGTCGAGCAGAAGGTGGTCGAGCAGAACGGAGGCCATCATCGCCTCGCCCACGGGCACGGCGCGGATGCCGACGCAGGGGTCGTGGCGGCCCTTGGTCACCACCTCGGTCGGGGTGCCGTCCATGCGGATCGACTTGCGGGGAGAGAGGATCGAGGAGGTCGGCTTGACCGCGAAACGCACGACGATCTCCTGCCCCGTGCTGATCCCGCCGAGGATGCCGCCGGAGTGGTTCGAGCTGTATTCCGGCCCGTTCTCCCCCATGAAGATCTCGTCCGCGTTGTCGCGGCCGGTCAGGCCGGCGGCGGCCATGCCCTCGCCGATCTCGACGCCCTTGACCGCGTTGATCGACATCATCGCGGCGGCGAGGTCGGTGTCCAGCTTGCCGTAGACCGGCGCGCCGAGGCCGGCGGGCACGCCCCGCGCCACAACCTCGATCATCGCGCCGACGGAGTTGTGGTCGTCCTTGCGGAGCCACTGGAGGTACTCCTCCCACTCCTGCACGACGCCCGGATCGGGGCACCAGAAGTCGTTGCCGTCGATGGCGTCCCAGTCGAAGCGGGACCGGTCGATCCGCTTCTCGCCCATCTGGACCATGTAGCCCTTGATCTGAACTCCGGGCACGAGCCGGTCCAGCGCGGCGCGCGCCACCCCCCCGGCGGCCACTCGCGCGGCGGTCTCGCGGGCCGAGGACCGGCCGCCGCCGCGGTAGTCCCGCAGCCCGTATTTCTGGTGATAGGTGATGTCGGCGTGGCCGGGGCGGAAGGTCTGGGCGATGTCGCCGTAATCCTTCGACCGCTGGTCCGTATTGCGGATCATCAGCTGGATGGGGGTGCCGGTGGTCACGTCCTCGAAGACGCCGGACAGGATCTCGACCGCGTCGGGCTCGTTCCGCTGGGTGGTGTTCTTGTTCTGGCCGGGGCGGCGCTTGTCGAGCCACTGCTGGATCGCCGGGGCGGTGAGCGGCACGCCCGGCGGGCAGCCGTCGACCGTGGCGCCGAGGGCGGGCCCGTGGCTTTCGCCCCAGGTGGTGACCCGGAAGACGTGGCCGTAGGTGTTCATCGACATGGGGGCGCTCTCCGCTGCAGGCGGCGGAGGAGTAGCGCATGGCCCGCAGCGGCGCAACGCCGGGTCACTCGCTCGGGCGGGTCAGGACGAAGGCGGCGGCAAGGGCGAGGCAGACCGCCTGCGCGGCGAGGAGGGGCCAGGGCAGGCCGAGGATCAGGCCGAGGGGGACGGACCCG
>JAMWZF010000139.1 GCA_024304875.1 Paracoccaceae bacterium | reverse complement strand
GGCGCCCGGCCCGGCCGGGCCCGACAAGGTGGTTGTGGGCATGGAACAGCCATTCCTCGGCGGCCGCCGGCAGCCGGTCGGCATCCTCGACCACCAGCTGGGTCCCCGGCATCGGTGCGGCGGGGTCGATGTCACCCGCGGCGAGGATCGGCGCGCCGGTCGCCTGGGCGAAAAGGCGGGCGAGGTGGGTCTTGCCCGACCCCTCCGGTCCGATCAGCGCCAGGCGGCCCTCGGGCCAGCTCTCCGGGTCCATGACCATGGCATGGGCCACCGCATTGGCGTCCGAGACGAAGAAATCCTCTTCACCCAGCGCCTCGCGCCGGGGCCAGTCGAAGGCAAGCTGCCGGGCCATCGGGCGCCTCAGACCCCGCGCGGGTCGTCGTCCGGCCCGTCGTAATCGTGCGGCGGCGCCCGTCCCGAGGTGCCGCGATAGAGCTGGCCGTCCTTGTAGCGGTCCACCGCGAAGCGGACGAGCACGCCCACCACGGCGGCCAGCGGCACCGCGACCAGCAGGCCGAGGAACCCGAAGAGCGCTCCGAAGGCCGAGAGCGCGAACAGCAGCCAGACCGGGTGAAGCCCGACCGAGGAGCCGACGAGGTTTGGCGTCAGGATATTGCCCTCGACCACCTGGCCCACCTGGAAGATCACCGCGACGGCGACGATCCACCACCATTCGCCCCAGAACTGGAACAGCGCCACGCCGATCGCCAGCGCCCCGCCGAGCAGCGCGCCGACGTAGGGAATGAACGAGATCAGGCCCGCGAAGGCCCCGATCACGAAGCCGAAGTTGAGGCCCACGAGGCCGAGGGCGATGGCGTAGAAGGTCCCCTGGATCAGGCAGACCGTTCCCTGGCCGCGGATGAACCCCGCCAGCGTCTTGTCGATATCGCGCCCGATCTGGCGGATCGTGGGGGCATGGTCGCGGGGCAGAAGGTCGTCGATACGGGCGATCATCCGGTCCCAGTCCAGCAGCAGGTAGATCACGATCACCGGCACCAGCACGAAGAAGACCACCACGTTGAGCAGCCCGCCGGCGGCGGAGAGGACCGAAGAGGCCAGCTCGCCGCCCCGGGACTGGACGAACTCGCCCACCTTGGTCAGGGCGTCCTGGATCATGGCGGGGTCGACCGTCACCCCGAAGACCCGGTTGGTCCAGTCGGCGAAGTTCTGGCCGAGGGTCGGGGCGCGGTCGATGATGCCCGACAGGAACCCGATCAACTGTTCGGTCTGGCGCGCCAGGGTCAGGACCACGACGATCAGGATCGGCACGGCGACAAGGACGAACACGAGGCTGAGCACGGCGACCGCGGCGCCGCGGGACAGACCCCGCGCCTCCAGCCGGTCCGCCAGGGGGTCCAGCAGGTAGGCGATGGCCGCGCCGAGGACGAAGGGCAGCAGGATGTTCCCGAGCAGCCACAGCGTCAGGATCAGCACCGCCGCGGCGATGCCCCAGTATTTGACTTGGCTCTCGACCGGCAGCGCCATCGGCTCGTTCCCTCATGCGATCCACCCTTGATGCGGGCGGCGGCGAGGGGGGTCAAGTCCCGCCGGATCGCGGCGACCCCTGCAACAGATGTTGCCCCGGCGCGCCGCTTCTCCTATCGACGGGCGACCGACACCCAAGTGCCCGAGAGACCCCATGCGCCTCAGCCGCTACTTCCTGCCCGTCCTCAAGGAAACCCCCGCCGACGCCCAGATCGCCAGCCACCGGCTGATGCTGCGGGCCGGCATGATCAAGCAGGCCAGCGCCGGGATCTATTCCTGGCTGCCGCTGGGCTTCAAGGTCCTGCGGCGGATCGAGCAGATCGTCCACGAGGAGCAGCAGCGCGCCGGGCACATCCCGATGCTGATGCCGACCCTGCAGTCGGCGGACCTCTGGCGCGAATCCGGGCGTTACGATGCCTATGGGCCCGAGATGCTCCGCATCCGCGACCGGCAGGACCGCGACATGCTCTACGGGCCGACCAACGAGGAGATGATCACCGACATCTTCCGCAGCCACGTGTCGTCCTACAAGGACCTGCCGATGACGCTCTACCACATCCAGTGGAAGTTCCGGGACGAGGTCCGCCCCCGGTTCGGCGTCATGCGCGGGCGCGAGTTCCTGATGAAGGACGGCTACAACTTCGACCTCACCAAGGAGGACGCCCTCCACGCCTACAACCGCCACCTCGTGAGCTACCTGCGCACCTACGAGCGGATGGGTCTTCAGGCGATTCCGATGCGCGCGGATTCGGGGCCGATCGGCGGCGACGACACGCACGAGTTCCTCGTGCTGGCCGAGACCGGGGAGAGCGAGGTCTTCTACGACAGCGAGATCACCGAGCTGAAGTTCGGCGACCGGCAAATCGACTACGACAGCCACGAGGCCTGCGCCGCCGTCCTGGCCGAGTTCACCTCGCGCTACGCCCGCACCGACGAGACCCACGACGAGACCGTCTGGGCCGAGGTCCCCGCCGACCGCCAGCGCGTCGCCCGCGGCATCGAGGTCGGCCAGATCTTCTACTTCGGCACCAAGTATTCCGAACCGATGGGCGCCACCGTCCAGGGCCCGGACGGCAAGCCGGTGCCGGTGCACATGGGCTCCCACGGGATCGGCGTGTCGCGTCTGGTGGGCGCGATCATCGAGGCCAACCACGACGACAAGGGCATCATCTGGCCCGAGGGCGTGACCCCCTTCCACTGCGGCATCGTGAACCTCAAGCAGGGCGACGCCGAGGCGGATGCGGCCTGCGAGGATCTCTATTCCGCGATCAAGGGTCTGGGGCTGGAGCCGCTCTACGACGACCGCGACGAACGGGCCGGGGGCAAGTTCGCCACCATGGACCTGGTCGGCCTGCCCTGGCGGATCACCGTCGGACCGCGGGGCCTCAAGAACGGGGTGGTCGAACTGACGAGCCGCCGGACCGGGGAGAGCGAGGAACTGGCGCCCAGGGATGCCGTGGCGAAGGTCGCCGAGATCTACGCGCCGCATCACCCGCACGTCGAGGCCGCGCTGCGCGAGCCGATGGAAGGACGGTCCTTCCACACCTGGATGTAACCTCTGTGTCATCTTCGCCGGCCTCATGGGGGGCCGACCCTTGCAGCGGCTGACGCCCCCTGCGTTCTGTGCTAAAGATGTGCCCGAAGGCCCGGCCAACGGGTCACGGAGGCAGTCATGATCGTTCGAGCCATCGCCCTTGCGGGCGGCATCGCCGGTGCGGCCGGCCTGTCGCAATACCCCGAATTCTCGCAGCAATACGTCCAGCGCCTCGGCGGCCAGGTCGAGGCCCTGGCCTCCGTCGTCGCCGATTTCGACGCCAGCGCGGCGCGGGCCGAATTGACCCGGGACGAGGCGCTGGAGGAACTCAGCGGCTCCGTCTTCCTCGACGGCCGGCAGGTCGACATGCGCCGCACCTTCGCGCGGTTCGAGAGGCTGTCGTCAGACCGAGCCATGCTGTCGAACGCGACGCCGGTGGAGCGCATCTTCATGCCCCAGCGGCTGCGGGACCCCGAATTGCTGGCCGGCACATGGTCGGACTTCAAGCCGGCTCTGCCGCTGACCGTGGCGGGGCTGGTGGCCGCCGGACTGGGGTTCCTACTGGGCTGGATCGCCCTCGGCGGCGTGTTGCGACTACTGGCCTGGCCGTTCCGCGCGCGGCACGACGATCGGCCGGTCCGCCCCGGCCGCGTCGAGCCCACCCTGCGCTGAGGTTTCACGTTTTCGCCGGCCGGCCGACGGCCGGAGATCGGGCTGCCCACACGCCAAGGTTGCAAGGACTCTAGAACGCCAGCGTTCTGAAGTCCTTGCGCG
Organism: Paracoccaceae bacterium; assembly: GCA_024304875.1. Taxonomy (GTDB): domain Bacteria; phylum Pseudomonadota; class Alphaproteobacteria; order Rhodobacterales; family Rhodobacteraceae; genus JAMWZF01. Next base: position 3,969 of record JAMWZF010000139.1, on the reverse strand, counting down.
GCGCTCAAGTCATTGAGACGAAATTGAAAAATCGGCCTGAGCAACATGCCAGTGCTGCGTCGGTCAACCAGTCATTAACCATCTCCCGCCTGCCGCACCCAGCCCTCGCCCGAACGCCCGCCGCAGCTTGACCGACCCCCGTGAAACCGGCACTTAGGCCCCCACGCCGCCCAGCCAGAAGGCCCGAGCAGACATGGCTTCCCGCACCGCCCCCTTCTCCCGCTTCGAATGGCTGATCGCCTGGCGCTACGTCCGGGCGCGGCGGGCAGAGGGCGGGGTCAGCGTGATGACCTGGATCAGCCTGATCGGCATCATGCTCGCCGTCTTCGCCCTGATCGCGACGCTCGGCGTCCGATCCGGCTTCCGGGCCGATCTCGTCGACACCATCGTCGGCGCCAACCCCCACATCGCGCTCAGCTACAACCGGTTCGAGACGATCGAGGTCACGCAAGGCGACCAGACTGTCAGCGTCGACCGGCAGGTGACGGTGATCGAGGACCCGCAGACCCAGCTCGACCAGCTTCGCGCCCTGCCGCAGGTGGTCAGCGCCTTCCCGGTGATCGAGGCGCAGGGGCTGCTCTCGCGCGGGGCCTTCTCGACCTTCGTGCAGGTCCAGGGCATCGCACCGGAGGACCTCTCCGCCATCCCCCTCGTGGCCAACCCGATGTCCGCCTCCGGCGACCTCGCCGACTTCGGCACCGTGGAGGAGGGCATCGCCCTCGGCTCCGGCGTCGCCCGCACCCTCGGCGTGCAGGTCGGCGACCGGGTGACGCTGCTGGTTCCCGAGGGCGTCCAGACCGCCGTCCGCCAGAGCCCCCGTCGCGCGACATTCGAGGTCGTCCACGTCGTCCAGACCGGCCGGGTGATCCTCGACAACTCCCAGATCTTCATGCCCCTCGACCGGGCGCAGGGCTTCTTCAACCGCGTGGGCGTGGTGGACGCCATCCACATCTTCACCGCCGATCCCGACCGCGTGGAAGAGGCCCGCGCCGCCGTCGTCGGCACCCTGACCGAGCCCGGCTGGTGGGTGCAGACCTGGCAGGACTTCGCGGGTTCCTACCTCCGCGCGCTGACGGTCGAGGACAACGTCATGTTCATCCTGATGTCGATCCTCGTCCTGATCGCCTCCATGAACATCATCTCGGGCCTCGTCATGCTGGTGAAGAACAAGGGCCGCGACATCGGCATCCTGCGCACCATCGGCCTGACGGAAGGGTCGATCCTGCGCATCTTCTTCCTCTGCGGGGCGGGGATCGGAACGATGGGCACCCTCATGGGCGTCGCCCTTGGCTGCCTCTTCGTGCTCTACATCGACCCGATCTTCTCCTTCGTGAACTGGCTGGGCGGCGGCGGGGTCTGGGACCCCTCGATCCGGGGCATCTACGATCTGCCCGCCGTCCTGCGCTTCGGCGACGTGATGTCCGCCGTCGTCCTGTCGCTGGCGATCAGCTGGATCATCACCATCTTTCCCGCCCGCCGCGCGGCCCGGATGAACCCGGTGGAGGCCCTGCGTTATGAGTGAGGCCACCAAGGAAGCCTTGGCCCTGACCGGCCTGACCAAGGGCTACAACCACGGCCGCCCGAACGAGATCACCGTCCTGCGCGGGGTCGACCTGACCGTGGCGACAGGAGAGGTCGTCGCCCTCGTCGCCCCCTCCGGCGCGGGCAAGTCCACCCTCCTGCACATCGCCGGCCTCCTCGACGTCGCCGACGCAGGCCAGGTCCGGATCGGGTGCGAGGACATGACCGGCCTCACCGACCGCCGCCGCACCGCCATCCGGCGCGGGCAGGTCGGCTTCATCTACCAGTTCCACCATCTCCTCCCCGAGTTCTCGGCGCTCGAGAACGTCGTGCTCCCCCAGCTGGCCAACGGGACCGGCCAGGCCGAGGCCGAAGCCCGCGCCCGCGACCTCCTCGGCCGGGTGGGCGTGGCCGAACGGGCCGACCACCGCCCCGCCGCGCTCTCGGGAGGCGAGCAGCAGCGCGTCGCCTTCTGCCGGGCGCTGGCCAACGCCCCCCGGCTCCTGCTGGCGGACGAGCCCACCGGCAACCTCGACCCCGAAACCTCCGACAGGGTCTTCGGCGCGCTGATGGACCTCGTCCGCGGCACCGGCCTCTCCGCCCTGATCGCCACCCACAACCTCGATCTCGCCGCCCGGATGGACCGGCAGGTGCGGCTGGACGCGGGGCAGGTGGTGGCGGGGTAGGGCCCCCACGAGGTTTCGGCGCCTGACGTTCCCGTGACCCTCCGCCCCGCGGGCCCGAACCATGCTAGGTTCCCCCGCAACAAGGAGGTCCCGCCCATGATCCGCACCGCCGCACTCGCCCTCGCCCTGACCCTCGCCGCCCCTCTGGCCGTGGCCCAGCAGATCGGCTTTTCCGACTGGCAGGACCAGCGGTTCCAGCTGTTCAACCGGGTGGACTTCGGCAAGGGCGGCAGCACCCTGTCGATCGACGCCGACAGCGCCGCCTCGATGACCTACAAGGTCCTGCCGCAATCCTCCTGGGACGCGACGGGCGCCTCCTGGTCGTGGGAGGTCGCGCAGTCGGTGCCCGCCACCGCCCTGAACCAGCGGGGCGGGGACGACCGGAACATCGCGCTCTACTTCGCCTTCCTGCCGCAGGAGGTGGCGGCGACCCTCGGCCCCAACCCCTCGATCCGGTCCATGCTGAACAACGATGCCGGCCGGGTGCTGGTCTATACCTTCGGCGGGGCCTCGGCGCGGGGCACGATGCTGCGCACGCCCTACCTCGGCGAGAGGGGCATGGTGGTGATCCGCCAGCCCGCCGGGACCGGGTCGGCCTCCGAACAGGTGGACCTCGCCGCCGACTACGCCCGCGCCTTCGGCGGCAGCCCCGGCGCGCTGGTGGCGGTCGCGGTCTCGGCGGACAGCGACGACACCGGCAGCACGATCGCGGCCCGGATCAGCGGCCTGACCCTCCGCTGATGCAGATCAAATTGCAGGCGCCGCCGCCCATGTTAGGGTGACCGGAACCAACTCCGGGAGACCTCACATGCCGCGCCTCAGCCTCAGCCTGCTTGCCCTTCTGACCCTGACCGCCTGCGTCGAAGAGCCGGTGGAGGCCACGCCCGAGACCGGCGCCATGGCCTTCGCCGAGGACTGCGCCGCCTGCCACGGGCCGGACGCGCGGGGCAACGGGCCGGCGGCGGCGGGCCTGCCGGTGACGCCGCCGGACCTGACGACCCTGTCGGCCCGGAACGGCGGCATCTACCCGCGCGACTACGTGCTGAGCACCATCGACGGCTACGTCCGGGGCGAACACGTCAGCGGCGTCATGCCCGAGTTCGGGGCCGGCGACATGGGGCCGATGGTGATGGTCGAGGAGGACGGCCTCGCCACCCCGATCCCGGCGCGGCTGCTTGCGCTCTCGATGTATATCGAGAGCCTCCAGCGCTAGGAGCAGATCCCCTCGATGTCCGCTCCCGCCCAGGGGATGCGGATGTCGCGGCCGACGGTCGGCAGATCGCCCACCGGCATGACCTCGGAGAGCAGGGCCTTCAGCCGGGCCGTCCGGGCACCCGCGGGGTCGAGGGTGTCGCAGCAGATGAACTCCTCCACCAGGCTCGCCTGCTGCTCGTAGCCGTAGTCGAGGAAAGCGCGGGCCTCGCCCGCCTCGAAGAGGTAGGGATCCTCGATCGCCACATGCTCGCGCACCGCCTTGAACGGGTGGTAGCCGGTGAGGGCGCGGTTCTGCCACTGCCAGACATGGGTGACCTCGTGGGCCATGAACATCGCGGCGGTGAGGGAGAGCTCGCCGTTCGCGGTCTCGGTGTAATCCTCGAGGTAGTAGTCGGGCCGGACGTTGACCGTCTGGCCGATGACCATGCCGGCGGTGCGGGCGGTGAAGGTGGGTTCCTCGCTCGGCGGCAGGATCAGCTCGCGGCAGGTGGTCCGGGGGCGGACGGGGTATTCGCGCGAGGTGATGCCGATGAAGCCGTTCTCGAGG
>JAMWZF010000138.1 GCA_024304875.1 Paracoccaceae bacterium | reverse complement strand
TCGCGACCTCGAAGACGAGCCTGCGTTCGCGGATGGCGAGGCCGAGCCGGTAGGGCCCCGGCGGAACATCCCGCCCCTCCCGCCCGGGCAGGGCGAAGGAGTTCTCTTCCAGAAGGTCGAAGATCGCCACCTTGCGCTCCTGCTCGATCTCGGGCGTGGGGGGCGGCAGGTTGGCGTCGTCGAGGTCGATATGGACGATATGGGACATGTCCGGGCTCCGTCTGGCCCGCGAAACATACGTTTCTGCACCGCAGCAATCAATGTGACAGTTTAACGAAAGGTTAAAAATGTGGCGCCGGGGCGGCGGGCCGAGCCCCGCCCTACCGGCCCTGCTGCAAGCCTCCCGCGGGTGGAGGGGCCGCTCCTGAAGATGAGTATTTATGCCCAGCCCGAAGCAGAAGAGCGCGTCTCCAGCTTCGGGCTGGTCCAAATACTCATCTTTCGGTCGTCGGGTCCGGCCTGATGCGACGGGGCAGCGGCGCGCCCGTAAGGCGGGGCTCGCCCCGCCTACTTGTCCGAGTTCAGCCGCTTCATCCGCGCCGTGACGCTGAGCCCGTGGGCCTGAAGGCTCTCGGACCGCGCCAGCACCTCGGCGGCGGGGCCGATGGCCTGAAGCGCCTCGGGCGTCATCCGCGCCAGCGTGGTCCGCTTGACGAAATCCATCACCGACAACCCCGAGGAAAACCGGGCCGAGCGTGCCGTCGGCAGGACGTGGTTCGGTCCGCCGACGTAGTCGCCAATGGCCTCGGGCGTCCAGGGGCCGAGGAAGATGGCGCCGGCGTGGGTGATCTGTTCCGACAGAGCATCGGGGTCGGCGGTGCAGAGTTCCAGGTGTTCGGGAGCGATCCGGTCCGAGAGGGCGGCGGCCTCCTCGAGGTCCCTGGCAACGATCACCGCGCCGTAGTCCCGCCAGCTGGCCCCCGCGATGCCCGACCGCTCCAGCCCCGGCAACAGCCGCTCGACCGCCGCCGCAACCGCCTCGGCCTCGGCCGGATCGGTGGTGATCAGGATCGACTGGGCGCTTTCGTCGTGTTCCGCCTGGGAGAGGAGGTCGAGGGCGATCCACTCGGGGTCCGCCGTGCCGTCGCCGATGACCAGGATCTCGGAGGGTCCGGCGATCATGTCGATGCCGACCTTGCCGAACACCCGCCGCTTGGCCGCCGCGACATAGGCGTTGCCGGGGCCGGTGATCTTGTCGACGGGCGGGATGCTCTCGGTCCCGTAGGCCAGCGCCGCGATCGCCTGCGCCCCGCCGATGCGGTAGATCTCGTCCACCCCGGCGATCCGGGCTGCCAGGATCACGGCGGGGTTCAGGATGCCGTCCGGCGCGGGCACGGTGACCGCGAGGCGCGGCACGCCGGCGACCTTGGCGGGGACCGCGTTCATCAGGACCGAGGAGGGATAGGAGGCGAGGCCGCCGGGGACGTAGAGCCCCGCCGCGCTGACCGGCGTCCACCGCCAGCCGAGGCCGGCACCGTCCGGGTCGGTCCAGAAGGCATCCTCGGGCATCTGCCGGGCATGGTAGGCGCGGATGCGCTCGGCGGCGAGGGCCAGGGCCTCGGCCTCGTCGGCGGGGACCTTGGCGCATTCGGCCTCGATCTCCTCCGGGGTCAGCCGCAACCGGTCGGCCGTCAGCTCCAGCCGGTCGAACTTCGCCGTCAGTGCGATGACCGCCGCATCGCCCCGTGCCCGCACGTCGGCGATGATGCCGGCCACCGTGTCGTCCACGTCCGGCGCATCCTCGCGCTTGGCCGAGAGGAGCGCGGCAAAGGCCGCCTCGAAGCCGGCATCGGCGGTCGACAGACGAACCGGCATGGGCCTACTCCGGGTGCGTCGGCGCCTTGCCCGAGGGGGCAAGGTAGGGCCGCGTGACGTCGCGCAGCAGCACCTCGAGCGACTCGACGAAGGCCGCGATGGCCCCGTCCCCGGCGAGCGTGATGACCACCCGGCCCGTGCCGTCCTTGGCGGGTTCGAAGGCGACCGAGAGGACCGACAGGATCACCTCGGGATCGTCCCGGTTCAGGCCCTGCGAGCGCACCGCAAGCACATCCTCGATCGACAGGATCGTCTGCACCCGCTCCAGCCCGCGCTTGCGCTGGCGGGCGGTCTGCAGGTCCTCCCACCGGAAGCGGTTGAGCAGCAGGGCGAGGCGCCGCTTGCGCCGGTCCCAGCGGATCTCGCCCACCTTCAGGACGGCGTCCTGGATCAGCGAGGAGATCACGTCGAGATCGGCGCTGTCGAGCGCCTTCAGCCGCAGCGGCTGCTCGCCGCCCTCTTCGAAGGTCGCATCCCCGGTCATTCGCCCTGCACCCGTTCGATCCTGGCCCCGACGGCCGAGAGTTTCTGTTCCACCTGCTCGTAGCCCCGGTCGAGGTGATAGACCCGGTTCACCCGCGTCTCGCCCTCGGCGGCAAGACCGGCGAGGATCAGCGAGACCGAAGCCCGCAGGTCCGTCGCCATCACCGGCGCGCCCTTCAGCCGCTCGACCCCGCGGACCGTGGCGGTGCCGCCGTGGACCTCGATCTCGGCGCCCATGCGCATGAGTTCGGGGGCGTGCATGAACCGGTTCTCGAAGATCTTCTCCTCCAGCACCGAAGTCCCCTCGGCAGTGCAGAGCATCGCCATCATCTGCGCCTGCAGGTCAGTGGGGAAACCGGGAAACGGCTCTGTCGTGACGTCGACGGCGGCATGCCGCCCGTTGCGGTTCTTCACGTGCAGGCCGTCCGGCGTCTCGGTCACGGCGACACCGCAGGCGTCCAGCTTCTCGGCGAAGGCGCTGACCAGCTCCATCTTGCCGCCGAGGCATTCCACCTCGCCCCCCGCGATCACCGGGGCCAGCATGTAGGTGCCAAGCTCGATCCGGTCCGTCACGACGCGGTGAGTGGCGGCGTGCAGGCGGTCGACGCCCTGGACGATGATGGTCGAGGTCCCCTCGCCCTCGATCTGCGCGCCCATCGCCCGCAGGCACTTGGCAAGGTCCACGATCTCGGGCTCGCGCGCGGCGTTCTCGATCACCGTGGTCCCCTTCGCGAGGGTCGCGGCCATCAGCGTGTTCTCCGTCGCGCCGACGGAGGCGAAGCGCAGCGGCACCTTGGCGCCCTTCAGCCCGCCCGGGGCCTTGGCATAGAGGTAGCCATCCCGCAGGTCGATCTCGGCGCCCATCGCCTCGAGCGCGGTGATGTGGATGTCCATCGGCCGGGCGCCGATGGCGCAGCCGCCGGGCAGCGAGACCTCGGCCTCGTGGAACCGGGCCAGCAGCGGGCCGAGCACGAGGTTGGAGGCGCGCATCTTGCGGACGATCTCGTAATCCGCATGGGTCGAGGTCAGCCCGTGGGAGGACAGGACCACGACCTTGCCGTCCTGCATCGAGGTCACCTCGGCGCCGAGGGACTGCAGAAGCTGGCTCATCGTGCGCATGTCGGACAGGCGCGGCGCATTGGTCAGCGTCAGCGGCTCGTCGCTCAGAAGCGTGCAGGGCATGAGCGTCAGTGCGGCGTTCTTGGCCCCGGCGATGGCGATCTTCCCCGAAAGGGGCGCGCCGCCGGTCACGATGATCGAATCCATTCCTGCCTACTCCTGGTCCTGCTCGGGTCCGCCCCGTCGAGGGGTCTTGTCACTCGTCTCCGCCGGCGTGTCGCTCCGGGCACGGGCCTGCGCCTTGCGGCGGGCGATGTTCGCCTTGAGCGCCGCCTTCAGCCTGTCCTCGCGGCGTGCCGCGGGAGTGTCCTTTGCCTTGCCATCGCCCATGAGCAGCCCCATAGCGCATGGCTGAAAAAGGGTCCAGACGGGGCTTGCACGGGTTGGGCTTTGCGGCTAATCCCCCCGCCACGGCGCTGCTGTAGCTCAGAGGTAGAGCACTCCCTTGGTAAGGGAGAGGTCGAGAGTTCAATTCTCTCCAGCAGCACCATCAGAACCCCCTTGCCTCCACAAATAACTCTTGACCTGCGGGCGTTAAGGCCAGTTTCCTGTTACATCGTGCGTTACAAAAAGCTGGCTGCGATGGCCAAAAATCCGCGCTACCTCCTCAACCGAAACGGACGCTACTTCGCGAGGCTGGTCGTTCCGAAGGACCTCCGGCCCTTTCTCAACGAACCAAGTAAGTCAGAGCTACGCCGACCGCTCGGCGCTGATTGCAGGATAGCCGTTCGGCTCCTCCCTGGCGCTGTGGCGGAGTTGCAGCAGCGCATTGCCCAAGCGGCGCGTAGCTACGCGCTACAACCGAAATCTTTATCTCAGCCGTCTCTCCCGCAGCTATCGTCATCCACTAACTACCGGTCCCTGACTTAGCGAGAGCTAATTCCGAACCGACTCCGAGCGGCGGACCGCCAGCAGAGTGAGTGGCGGCCCGAGAATTTCGAACAGCACCGTCGCCGCAATCGCCAGTGTCATGATGCTATCCCCCCACTGCGGCAGGGTTTCGGCCGCCACCAGCGCCATCCCCAGGGCGACGCCGGCCTGCGGGAGGAGCGCAGGTCCGTAGAGGTGCGTCTCGGGTCCTTGCAGCCCCCCAAGCCGCGCGCCCGCTTCGCAGCTGATCAGCCGCGCGACGGTTCTGAGAGCGAGGTAGGCCAGCGCGATCCACCCAAGGGTCCAGATCGCCTCCAGCTCCAGTGAGGCCCCGGCCAACAGGAAGAACAAGAGCATGAAGGGCTGTTCGATGCTCTCGATCTCGTTGAAGGCATAATCGTGGTGCCGGGCCAGGTTGGCGACCAGGGCGCCCGCTGTCATCCCGGCCATCAGGTAGGACACGTCGAGCCACAGCGCGAGGCCGGCGGTCAGGCAAACGAGGCCGATCGCCTCGGTCTGCTGCGGCTCTCCGGGCGTCAGGCGACCCGTGAGAACTGCGGCGGGCACCCCGATCAGCAGGCCGAGGATCACCGCGCCGCCAAGGTCCCGCGCGGCATGAAGCAAAGGTTCAGCCCATCCGTCCGAGACGCCGACGAAGGCCAGGCAGATGCTGAAGACAAGGATGCCCCAGACGTCGTCGATGGCCACCACGCCGCTGATCGTCTCGGTAAACCCGTTGCGGACCCGAGCCTGCCGGATGACGTCCGACACCGCCGCGGGATCGGTTGCCGTCGCGATGGCCCCGAGCAGCAGCGCCATGCCCGAGGCCAGGCCGACGAGGCTCAGACCCACCCAGACGATCAACGTCGTGCCCACCGTCAGGCAGACCGACAGCGCGAGGATCGCGCGGCCGTGCTTCGCCAGGTTCTGGGTCGTCAGTTCGCCGCCCAGGAGGAAGGCCACCATCGTTAGTGCGACCACCGAGATCGGCTCGAACCAGGCGACGGCCTGCGGTGGCAGCAGTCCGAGACCGGCGTCTCCGACGGCGAGGCCGATCAGAAGCAGCATCGTCACCCGGGGCAGCCGCGTGATCCGGCCCAGCTTGTCGGCTGCGAGGCCGAAGAGGAATAGCACCCCGAGCGTGAGCAGGACAAAGGCCTGTTCCATCCTGCGTCTCCGATGACCCCGATCTCAGCTGCGCCCCTGCGATCAGCGCAGGAGGTCCAGCTCCTCCATCTCCACGCCGAGCGGCTCGGCCACGTCGGCGATCGCATCGTAGAGCAGCTGGAGCGAATATTGCGGATTGTGGGCGTAGTTGCCGGGGTCCGCCGTCACCAGCTTCCAGTTGAACACCGCCCGCAGGCTGCGCGGGGTCCATGAGGAATAGGCCACGGGCCGCCCGTCGGCCATGTCGATCGCCCCGTCGCCGTTCGCGTCGGCGAAGAAGTAGGGATAGCTTCCGGCATCGTAGATCACCGGCGCGCCGATCACCTCGTCGGCATAGGCGCCGATCATTTCGAGCAGCAGGTCCGAGTTGGCCTCTATGTCGGCGCTGATCCCCTTGGCGGTGTCGCCGCTGCCGTCATAGCTCTGCCGGGCGATGCGGATCGCGGCGGGCTCGCTCTCGTCGTGGCAGGTGGTGCAGGCCTCGAACTCCACCTCCAGCGTGTGAGGCTCGTGGCAGGAGTTGCAGCTGGCCACCGGCCGCGCATGAAAGAAGCGCCCGAAGTAGTCCTGACCCGCGTAGTGATAGCCCGCCGCCCCGTAACCGCCGAGCCAAGTGGCGGCGGCCGTGGCATAATGCGGATTGATGAAGCGCAGTTCGGGGTTCGGCGTGTCGAGGTCGAGCCCGGCGATGGCCTCCTCCACGTCGGTTCCGGCCGAGCGGCCCTGGTGGCAGGTCAGGCAGGACGCCTCGACCCCCTGGACCGGATGGACCACACCGCTGGGCAAGGTCACCTCGGTGACGTTCGCCAGCCCCGCGTTGTGGCAGGTGCCGCAGTCGACCACGCCGCCCACGTCGATGGTGCCGTCGACCACCCCCGCCTCCGATCCGTCGAGGCCGTGGAAGTCGCGGAAGCCCTCGCCCGAGTGGCAGGTGGCGCAGGCGGCCTGCACCTCTCCGTCGTCGTCCCAGTGGCTGAAGGCCTCGGCCGCGGCATTGGCATGGGCCGAGCGGAACCAGTCGGCGATCGCCGTGTCGTTGTCGATGTCGATCTCGGCCGGGGTGAACGGCCCCGAGGGCGGCAGCGCGAAGGGTATCCCGGCCGAATCGTCGGGCGCCGCCGTTTCCTGCCCGAGGCTCATGTTGCCAAGGAAGACGGCAGCCAATCCGACCGCCATACTGATTTGAATCAAGGTGGAGAATTTCGGCTGTGACATGCTGACCCCCTATCTCGGGCTGATACCCGCCCTTCGAACAGATCACAGACGTGTTACCATTTCACGCGAAATCATGCGAATCCCCCGGCTCCGGTGGGGCCGCACCGGGGCTCGGCAGACAAAGGAGAGATCAGATGGTCCTTCTCGCGGCACGTGCAGGCCTGCGGCCCGAGTTTGCGTCCCCCGCCACGGCGCCGGGGCTCGAGGATGTCGAAACCGAAGAGGCCGCGGTCAGCCTGCCCGCCGGTCCCGACGAGCCGGTCGACCTCATCGTCGCCGAAGGAGACGAGGTGGCCCGCGGCGCGCCGGTGGCCGCCCTGCGCCATGCGCCCGATATCCGGCTCGTCGCGCCCATCGCCGGCCGGGTGGCGCGCCTGAACATGCGGCCGGGACGCAGGCTGTCCGAGATCGTCCTGTTCCGCACTCCGAACGGCGGGATCCCGCCGACGCCCCCGGCCTGCGACGCCTCCTTCAGGCCGCGGGAGTCTGGCCCCTGATCCGGCGGCGGCCCTTTGGCGGGATGCCCGCCGAGGACGAGGTGCCCGCGGCGATCGTCGTGATGGCCACCGACACCCGGCCCTTCGCGCCGGACCCGGTCGAGGCGCTTGCGGGGCGCGATGCGGAGCTCGCCCACGGGCTCCATGCCCTGTCCATGCTGACCCGAGGGCCGGTCATGGTCTGTCACGGGCCGGTCCCGATCCGGGCCGAGGGGCACCACGTGCGGCGCATCGCCCGCGGCACCCGCCATCCCCAGGGCGCGGCGGGTCTTTGCATCCATCGCCACTGCCCTGCCGGACTGGAGACCCCGGTCTGGGACATCCATGCGGAGGATGTGGCGGCCCTCGGCGTCCTGCTGGAGACCGGCGTGCTGCCGATGGACCGGCTGGTGACCGTGGCCGGCGCCGCCCTGCGCGAGGGCCGGACGCTGCGGACCCATCCGGGCGCCGACCTGCGGCAGCTGACACGCCGTATCCTCAGGCCGGGGCAGCACCTCACACTCACGGGCTCGCCCCTGGACGGGCAGCCGGCCCAGTGGCTCGGCCCGCGGGACCGGCAGGTCACGGTTCTGCCCCGACCGGCCGCGGCGCCGCGAC
>JAMWZF010000137.1 GCA_024304875.1 Paracoccaceae bacterium | reverse complement strand
TGCAGACCTCGTGCACGGGCGCGGTGGCAAGTTGCGGCGATGACCGATGTGACCCGATCCCTCGAGCGCCGGATGGGCGATGCCGTCCGCCGGGCCCTCCCGCCCCAGACGGCCGAATTCGCGCTCTTCGTGCTCAAGCAGGGCTGGGCCTGTCTCTTCGGCGGGCTGATGCTGGGGGCGCTGATCCTCAGCCGGCTGGTCTGGCAGGACGACTGGCCGGTGCACCGCTACGACGCGCTCTTCGTCTTTGCCCTCGCGGTGCAGGCGGCCTTCCTATGGCTGCGGCTCGAGACGCCGCAGGAGGCGGCGGTGATCGGCCTGTTCCACCTGACCGGCACCGTGATGGAGTGGTTCAAGGTGGCAGCCGGGTCGTGGAGCTACCCGGACCCGGCGGTGCTCGCCGTGATGGACGTGCCGCTGTTCTCGGGGTTCATGTACGCCAGCGTGGGCAGCTACATCGTGCGGGTAATCCGGGGGTTCCGCATCGTCTTTGCCCCCTACCCGCCCCTGCCCGCGACCTGGGCGCTGGCAGGCGCGATTTACGTCAACTTCTTCTGGCACCACTATTTTTTCGACGTGCGGCTGGCGCTGTTCGCCGCTTGCGTCCTGCTTTACGGGCGCACGCGGGTGCATTTCACGGTCGGGCGGCGGTACGCCATGCCGCTGCCGCTCGCGGCCCTGCTCGCGGCCGTCGCGCTCTGGGTGGCGGAAAATATCGGAACGCTGACAGGGACTTGGGTCTACGCCGGCAGCGCGCGGTTCGACTGGGCGTCGCTGTCCAAGTTGGGGTCCTGGTTCCTGCTGCTGCACGTCAGCTTCGTCACCGTGACGCTGGTCGTGCGGGCGCCGCTGCGGGCTGGCGTTCGGGGGCGGGCCGGACTAGGAAAGGAACATGCTGCATGTTCACACTCATGGTTCTGACGACCTGCCTAACCTCCTGATCGTGCACGGCCTTTTCGGGTCCGGGCGGAACTGGGGCGTGATCGGCAAGCGGCTGTCGGACAGCTACCATGTCACCGCGCCGGACCTGCGGAACCATGGGGCAAGTCCTTGGTACGACACACATTCCTACGAGGACATGGCCGAGGACCTGGCGCCGCTGGCGGGGGGCGACGTGGTGGGGCACTCGATGGGCGGGAAGGCGGCGATGGTGCTGGCCCTGACCCGGCCCGAGAGGGTGCAACGGCTGATCGTGGCGGACATCGCGCCGGTCGCCTACGGGCACTCGCAGATCCATAATATCGAGGCAATGCAAGGGGTTGACCTGTCGCAGGTGACCCGCCGGTCGGAGGCGGCGGAGCTCTTGGACGTGAAGCCGGAGGTGCGGAGCTTCCTGCTGCAGAGCCTCGACGTGAAGGAGAAGCGGTGGACGCTGAACCTCGATGTTTTGGCCAGGGAAATGGACAAGATCTTGGGGTTTCCCGAAATCGACGCACAGTATGAGGGGCCGACGCTCTTTCTGTCGGGGGCGGAGAGCGATTACGTCAAGACGGAACACCGCGACCGGATCAAGTCCCTGTTTCCAAACGCGAAATTCGCCAAGATACCGGGCGCGGGGCACTGGCTGCACGCGGACAAGCCGCGGGAGTTCGAGGCGACGATCCGGGCCTTCCTCGACTGACCGGCGCACGCCGGGGTCAGGATAGAGTTACCAGGTGTGACCCATCCTGCGGGGCAGATGTCACGGGTGTGAACCCCGCGCCGGCGCGCTTTTGCCAGGTGTGAACCACCCCGCGACGCGAACCTGCCCGCAAAGGAGACCGCCATGCGCGCCCTGACCATGACCCAGTTCCGCCGCACCCTCGGAGAGCAGATCGACAACGTCCGCGCCGGTGGACCGCACGTCATGATCTACCGCTTCGGCCGGCCCGCGGCGGCGCTGGTGTCGATCGAGATGCTGGAGCGGGTACTGGAGGCGGAGGACGAGGTCGAACAGGGGCCGCTCAAGGCGGACGGCAACCGGTTCGGCGGCAAGGCCTGGCGGGCGCTCCGGGCCAAGCTCGGCCTCGCCCGGCCGGACTTCCGGTTTCTCGAGGACGTCCGGGGGAAGGTCACGACCACCGGGCCGAGCTTCCGCGAGGAGGAGTCGCGGGACGTGGAGAACGGCCGGCGGCTGCGGGCTGCCGAGGCGGAGATCAAGGCGCTGGAGGCGTCGCTGCGGACGGCGCAGAGGGAGGGGCGGGGGGGAGGGGCGTCCCCGACTTGATCCGGGACCTCTCGGGTCACGCGAGGCCCCGGATCAGGTAGGGGGCTGTGGGAGGTCAGGCGGCTTGGGAGCCGGGATGTTCACCGGCCAGAAGTCCGGCGACGGAGAGGTCCTCGTCCAGCGTTTCCCAATGCAGTCCGAACGGGCTGAGGGTGACGTTGGCGCGGTCTTCGGGCGAGGCGTTCATCAGGCGCGGGAACCAGGCCAGAGGTACGCCGAGGGTGCGGCCATCAGAAAGACCGACCCAGAGGGTATCGTCGTCGCAGCGGGCGTAGTTAGGTGAAATGGTCATGCCAGGCGGCCTCGATCTCGGTCTGTCTGGTATCTAGGATAGCAGCAATCCGGCGCAATGTCTTGCGGTCGAAGCCTGCCGAATAGGCGGGGCGGACAGGCCGCAGCCAGAACTTCGCTTCCGCGCCGTCCTTCATGACGTGGATGTGGACGGGTTCGCGCGGGTCGCCTTCGTTGGAGTAGAAGAAGAAGCGGAAGCCTTGGTAGCGGAAGACGGTGGGCATGGGAGGACATTGAGATAAGATCAATTCTAATCGCGAGATTCACTCCGACTGCACCCATTGAAGAAGATTAATGACCTGAGCATACGGTGAGAAGTCGATTCCCAATAGGTTTAGCACATACATTAACAAAAGATACAATGCAGCAAAAAACCCTGTACTAACAGCCCCAAAAAACGCAAATCCCCAAGTCGCATAGTATAGAAGGTTGGCCTGCCGATTTTTTCTTTCCAGAACCTCAAACTCAGCTAACTTTCGACTCACGCTCTTATGAGGGTTCATCAAGAGTTTTGAACTACGTATCGTAAGTCGCGACACCCTCAATGAGCTGGAGACAGACCAAAGTGCGAAGAGTAGTAGGCTAATGAACAGCGACAATACAATGATTGACCAATCCCCACTGGCAATATCGTCTTTTGTCGCCTGTATCAGGAGAAACGATCCCGCGTAAATTACTGTTACATTCACATTGTTCGATCTTGCCGCATTTTCAAATGATGCTGACTGAACTTCAATAATTTTGTCAAAATAGAGATTCAGTTGATTTTGCTGGCTGCGTTGAATCGCATTTGCAAACAACCCGTCACATTTTCTTTGGCTTTGTCCAGCGTCTGACATCTTCGCCCCCATACGCCAAAATCTGCTGAAAATTATGTTGGTGTTAGTTGAGTTCGACAAGACCTGTTTTGGCAAAACTGCGGCAAGAGGTTTGCCGATAATGCTCTTGCAGTATACGAACTACTTGCACTGGGTGCCGCTCTCGGCATCTTTTGCTCTGCAAAAGAGCCTGCCGCGCACTAGCCTCCCTCAGCGCCCAAAACGGACAGCCTAGCTGTCCATTTTGAGTGCGCTAATGAAGGCTTCTTGCGGGATATCCACCTTCCCGAACTGCCGCATCTTCTTCTTCCCCGCCTTCTGCTTGTCCAGCAGCTTGCGCTTCCGGGTGGCGTCGCCGCCGTAGCACTTGGCGGTCACGTCTTTCCGCAACGCAGACAACGTCTCGCGGGCGATGACCTTGCCGCCGATGGCCGCCTGGATCGGGATCTTGAACATGTGCCGGGGGATCAGGTCCTTCAGCTTCTCGCACATCGCCCGCCCGCGCATCTCGGCCCGGTCGCGGTGGACCATCATGGACAGCGCGTCGACGGGTTCGTCGTTCACCAGGATCGACATCTTGACCAGGTTGTCCTCCCGGTAGCCGATCATCTGGTAGTCGAAGGAGGCGTAGCCCTTGGTGACGGATTTCAGCCTATCGTAGAAGTCGAAGACCACCTCGTTCAGCGGCAGGTCGTAGACGACGAGGGGGCGGGAGCCGGCGTAGGTCAGCTCGAGCTGGATGCCCCGCCGGTCCTGGCAGAGCTTGAGCACGTCGCCGAGGAACTCGTCGGGCACTAGGATCGTCGCCTTGATCCGCGGCTCCTCGATATGGTCGACGTGGGTGAGGTCGGGCATGTCGGCGGGGTTGTGCAGCTCGCGCATCTCGCCGTCGCGCATGTAGAGGTGGTAGACCACGGAGGGCGCGGTGGTGATCAGCTCGATGTCGTACTCGCGCTCGATCCGGTCGCGGATCACCTCGAGGTGGAGCAGCCCGAGGAAGCCGCAGCGGAAGCCGAAGCCGAGGGCGGCGGAGGTCTCCATCTCGTAGGAGAAGGAGGCGTCGTTGAGGGCCAGCTTCTCGATCGCGTCGCGCAGGTCCTCGAACTCGGCCGAGTCCACCGGGAAGAGGCCGCAGAAGACGACCGGGATCGAGGGTTTGAAGCCGGGGAGGGGTTTGTCGGCGCCCTTCTTTTCGTGCGTGATGGTGTCGCCGACGCGAGTGTCGCGGACCTGCTTGATCGAGGCGGTGAGGAAGCCGATCTCTCCGGGGCCGAGTTCGTCGACGGGCAGCATGCCGGGTTTGAAGACGCCGATGCGGTCGACCTGGTGGACGGTGCCGTTCTGCATGAAGCGGACGCGGTCGTTCTTCTTCAGGACGCCGTCCTTGATGCGGACCAGCACGACGACGCCGAGGTAGGGGTCGTACCAGCTGTCGACCAGCATGGCCTTGAGCGGCGCGTCCCGGTCGCCCTGCGGCGCGGGAAGGTGGTGGACGATGGCTTCCAGCACCTCGCGGATGCCCTGCCCGGTCTTGGCCGACACGGGGATGGCGCCGGAGGCGTCGATGCCGATGACATCCTCGACCTGTTCGGCCACGCGGGAGACATCGGAGGCGGGCAGGTCGATCTTGTTGAAGACGGGGACGATCTCGTGGTCGGCGTCGATCGCCTGGTAGACGTTGGCGAGGGTCTGGGCCTCGACCCCTTGCGTGGAGTCCACCACGAGGAGGGAGCCCTCGACGGCGCGCATGGAGCGGCTGACCTCGTAGGCGAAGTCGACGTGGCCGGGGGTGTCGATCAGGTTGAGGACGTACTTTTCGCCATTGAGGGCGACGTAGTCGATCCGGACGGTCTGCGCCTTGATGGTGATCCCGCGCTCGCGCTCGATGTCCATGCTGTCGAGCAACTGCTCCTTCATCTCGCGGTCCTGGACGGTGCCGGTGGACTGGATCAGCCGGTCGGCCAGGGTGGATTTCCCGTGGTCGATATGGGCGACGATGGAGAAGTTGCGGATGTGGCTGAGGTCGGTCATGGGCGAGGATATGCGGGGGAAAACGGGAATTGTCGAGGGGCTGCGGAGCCGCAGGGTGCGGCGGGTCCGGGCGGGGGTTTGCCGGTGAACGGCGCGGCACGGAACCCGGCGGGCGGGGCCCCGCGTTCGGCCGCAGGAGGTGGCTCATGAGCCTTGGTGCATGGATGGCAATCGGGATCGGGATCGGCGCCGCGATGGGCGTCGCGATGGACAGCGTGGCGGGCGGCGTGGCGATCGGGGCCGGGATCGGGACGGCGCTTTGGGCGGCGTTCCGGGCCAGGGAGGACGACAGGGGCGACAAGCACCTGGACTGACTGCGCCCTGCCGCGCCCGGCAGCCGAAGGCATGGCGGATCACGGCGTCGCCCGCGAGCGGGCCGGTTGCCCCGACGGGCCGCAGGCTGGGCGCGTGCGCCAGCGCCGACCTGTCGATCAGTGCCGGCCAAGCGTTGCGAGGCCCCACGGGCCGGCCTGTCGCCCGATCAGAGTTCGCAGCGTTCCAGGAAGGCGAGCCGGGCGGCGCCGGTGCCGTTCGCGTTGCCCGACAGGAACATCTGCCGGGTCTGCGGCGAATCGAGTTCGAAGCTGGCCGCGTTGCGGAAGAATTCGAGATTGAAGTCCGAAACGACGAGCCGCCCGGACATGGACGGCCCCTCCTGCATGACCTCGACCGGCCATCGGTCGGTTCGACCGTCAGGCAGCTTGACCCACATCATCAGGCTTTGAACGCCTTGGAAGTCCCGACCGCTGAGGGTTCGATCCAGCAGGCTCAGCTCGAACCCCCGCCCCGGCCGGCAACTGATCCAGACCTCGTAGTCGCCTTGCGCGTAGGAGGCGCGGGCGTAGCCCTCGCGCTGCTCGGTCTGCCAGTCGGCCTGCGCGGGTGCAGCCAGCATGACGGCGGCCGCGGCCGCCAGGAAACGCATCATCATCGTGACCCCCTTACCCCTCGCCCCGGATGTGGGCGGTCCGGCCATGCTACGAAACCGGATGACGCATGGTCAACCGCGTCGCCGGGTCCGGAGCGGCTGGCGGAGACGTGATCGCGGCCCGCTGGCGAATTGCATTGGAGGCCAGCGCGAGGCATACTCGGCCGAAATCGAGCCGAAACAATCCGGCCGACCGAGTGAGCAGACATTTCCCGGGTCCGCCCGGGGCCGATCCAGGAACATCCCGATGCGCCGACCGCTTCTGATCGTTGCCGCCCTTGCGCCGCTTCTTGCCAGTTGCGGGGGTGGCGGCAGCAGCGGCCGGCCCTCGGCCAGCGGCGACATCTCGCAGGCCTGCATGGCGGCGAACCGGGCCGCGGCCTCGCCCGCGCTTTGTGGCTGCGTGCAGCAGGTGGCGAACCAGACCCTGTCCGCGCGGGACCGGGGCCACGTCGCGGATTTCTTCGGCGACCCCGAGGAGGCCCATGCCATGCGGATCGACGACAGCGACTACGCGGATGCCTTCTGGGAGCGGTACCAGAACTTCGTCCGCACCACCGAAACCGTGTGCGGGTGAGCGCCGGCCCTGGCGCCGTTTCCCGTCAGACCTCGGCCAGAAGCCGGTCCACCGCCGCCTCGATGATGTCGAGGCAGCCTTCGAAGTCGCGGGTGTAGTAGGGGTCGGGCACCGATCCGCCGGGGATGAGCGCGCGCAGGGCCGCGCCGGTGCCGGGATCCATCGCGTGCAGGTCGGCCAGGTTCCGGTCATCCATCGCCAGCACGAGGTCGAACCGGGCGAAGTCCGCCGCGCTGACCTGCCGCCCGCGCTGGCCGGACAGGTCGTACCCCCGCGCCCGCGCCGCGGCCTGCATCGGCGGGTAGGGCGGCTCTCCGACGTGCCAGCCCGAGGTGCCGGCGCTGTCCACGCTCCAGTCCGGGCGGCGCGCCGCGATCACCGCCTGTGCGGCGGGGGAGCGGCAGATGTTGCCGAGGCAGACACAGAGAACCCTCATGTCGCGGTCCGGTCGGCGGGGGTGGTCATGGCGGCCTCCTGCGGTAGGGTCCGGGCAGCCTAGCGGGGGAGCCGGAGGATATGAACATCGTCGTGCTGACCGGAGCGGGTCTGTCGGCCGAGAGCGGCCTTGGCACCTTCCGGGACGAGGGCGGCCTGTGGAGCCGCTACCGGATCGAGGACGTGGCCACGCCCGAGGCCTTCGCCCGTGACCCGGCGCGGGTGCACGAGTTCTACAACATGCGCCGGGCCGAGGCGGCGAAGGCGGCGCCCAACGCGGCCCATGCGGCGCTGGCGCGGCTCCAGGGGTCGGCACACGAGGTGACCATCGTCACCCAGAACGTCGACAGCCTGCACGAGGCGGCGGGGGCCGAGGTGCTGCACATGCACGGCGCGCTGGACCGGGCCAGATGCGCGGCCTGCGGGCACCGATGGCCGCGCATCTGGCCCGGTCCAGCGCGCCGTGCATGTGCCTGTC